>DWYJ01000042.1 GCA_019118745.1 Candidatus Desulfovibrio gallistercoris
GACAAGGGTCGGCCTGCGAGACCAGACGGCCTACGATCCTCCCGGCAAAGTTTTTTGCGGGATGGATGGGGGGCGCGGGGGGAAGGAAGGGGGCTTTTTTCCAAAAAAGCCCCCTTCCTTCCCCCCGCATACACCCCCGCTCCCTTCTAATCGTCTTCGCCTTCTTCCATGAGCGCATCCGGGCTTTGGTTGCCGTGCGTGCGCAGCACTGCCAGGGCTTCGTCCCGCGTGAGGATGCGACCGCGGCAGCGGGGGTGTTGCAGACGGTTTTCCGGGCAGTAGCCGAGTTGGACGCAACTGGGGCCGGCGCCGCGGAAGAGGTCGGGCGCGGCTTCCCGGCACAGGCGCAGCATTTGCCGGGCCAGGTGCCGGATCTCGTGCTGGGCGTTACGGCAGCAGCGTATGGCGAACCAGTCCAGCAGGGCATGGGCGTTCATGCCGATGATGGCCTTGAATTCCGTAGCTTGCGGCTTGAGGTAGCGCAGGTCTTCTTCCGGCAGGCCGGCCTCGAGGCCGGCCTCGTACCACTGGCGGCAGAGGTCGGCCAGGTCGCGTCCGCTGAGGGTGGCCGTATGGCCGTCGGGCAGGGAGACCTGCGCCGAAAAATCACGGACGGACGGCGGATAGACGACCGAATAGCGGCGCTTGCCGTTGAGTTCGGCCCGCCCTGACTTGATCAGATAGGAGGCCATGCGTTTGCGCACGAGCTGTACCTCGGTCACGCGCGAATAGCCTTCCACGCCAAAGAGGAAAAAGTCGAACTCCAGCGCGGCGCGGTGCCCGCTGGAAAGGATGTTCTCCACGATCTGCCGCGAATAGGGCGAAGCCACGATATCGTCGAGGCTGCGCTCGCTGCGGACGAAGCGCGCCGCAATGTCGGTGAAGATCCTGCCGCCGCCTGCCAGCAGCAACACCTTGCCGTTGCCTGTGTATTTTTCTTCCAGCATGCCGCCTCCGAAGCCTGAGAAAGGGAATGCGCGCCCCGGACGGGCGCGACGGGGGGTCACCATAGACGACTTTCCCCTTGCCCACAACCGCCTTTCCGCTGTCCGTCGCCGGGCCATCCCGGCGCAGGGAGCGGCAGGAGGGGAGCCGCCTTGACGCCTGCGGCCAAAAGGGGCAATTTTACCGTTTGGGCCGCCTTGCGGGCCAGATTTTTTTTAAGGAGACACCATGAGCAAATCCACCCCCTGCGCCGCTCCTGTTGACGGTTTTTTCGGCGCGTACGGCGGCAGTTTCGTGCCTGAAGCCCTGCAACCGCGCCTGGATGAAGTGAGCCGTGCTTTTGAGGACGCCCTCAAGGACCCGGCCTTTTTCGAGGAGCTGGACTACTTGCTGGCGCATTTTGCCGGACGGCCCAGCCCTGTCTTCCACTGCGCCAATCTCAGCCGCAGGCTGGGGGGTGCGCAGATCTGGCTCAAGCGTGAAGATCTGAACCATCTGGGCGCGCACAAGGTCAACAACACGCTCGGCCAGTGCCTGCTGGCCAAGCGCATGGGCAAGACCCGCGTCATCGCCGAGACCGGCGCGGGCCAGCACGGCGTGGGCACGGCGGCCGCCGCGGCCCTCATGGGGCTGGAATGCACCATCTGCATGGGCGAGGTGGACATCGAGCGCCAGCACCTCAACGTGACCCGCATGGAGATGCTGGGCGCGACGGTGCGCGCCGCCACCAGCGGGCAGCGCACGCTCAAGGAGGCTGTGGACGAGGCGCTCGACATCTGGGTCAACGATCCTGAGATGTTCTACGTGCTGGGCTCGGCCGTGGGGCCGCACCCCTACCCGTACATGGTGCGGCAATTCCAGTCCGTCATCGGCCGCGAAGCCCGCGCCCAGATGCTGGAAGCCGCCGGACGCCTTCCCGATCTCTGCCTGGCCTGCGTGGGCGGCGGCTCCAATGCCGTGGGCATCTTCTCCGGCTTCGTGGCGGACGAAGGCGTGCGCCTTGTGGGCGTGGAGCCCGGCGGCATTGGTTCGGGCTATGGCGAGCATGCGGCCTCTCTCTGCCTGGGCGAGCCCGGCGTGCTGCACGGCTTCCGCTCCTATATGCTCAAGGATGCCGCCGGTGAGGCCGCCTCGGTCTATTCCATCTCCGCCGGGCTGGACTATCCTTCCGTCGGGCCGGAACTGGCCATGTGGAAGGACAGCGGCCGCGCCGAATACGTCAGCGTGACCGATACCGAAGCCCTGCAGGCCTTCTTTGAACTGTCCCGGCATGAAGGCATCATCCCCGCGCTGGAATCCTCTCACGCTCTGGCGCACGCCATCCGCATCGCGCCCGACCTGCCGAAGGACAGCATCGTGCTGGTCAACCTTTCGGGTCGTGGCGACAAGGACGTGGCGCAGGTGGCCGAACTGGTGGCCTCCGGCAAATTCGTCCCCGCTGCGGACTAAAGCCCGCATGCCCGACAGGCCGTATGGTCTGAAAGTCGAAGCATCCCACAAAAAATGATCCAGGAGACAGGCAGGCTCATGGCCGCCTGTCTCCTTTCATTTCTGGCGGCCGAAAGCTGCAATAGCGACCGCCACTTGCGGCTCTTGGGTTTTCAGTGGCCGGCTTCTTACTGAGAGTTTTTGGCAGTAAAAATTTTTTTACTCTTCCCCTTGCCAGGCTCGCGGGAAAACCCTATGGTTTTGCAGGTCTTTTTATGATCATGCTTTTCAGAGGAGGAAAATCATGAAAAAAATCATGACGCTTGCTGTGGCGGCCGCCATGCTGATCGGGGGATTAAGCACGGCCCACGCCATCGACTTCAAGGCCAAAGGCCAGTGGATCGTCAGCGCGGATTACGGCCAGAACGGCAATTTCACCGGCGGCAACGGCCAGACGGGCTATAACGGCAGCGAAGATGAGTTCGAAGTGGAACAGCGCTTCCGCGTCCAGCTGGATGCCGTGGCTTCCGAAAGCCTGTCCGGCACGCTGTATTTCGAAATCGGTGACCAGCGCTGGGGTAAAAGCGCTCATGGCGGCGCCCTCGGCGCTGACGGCACCAGCGTCATCGAGATCAAGCAGGCCTACATCGACTGGATGGTGCCGCAGACCGACCTGAAGCTCCGCATGGGCATCCAGGGCATGGCCCTGCCCAGCTTCACCACCGGCAGCCAGGTCTTCAACGATGACGTGGCCGGCATCACCGCTTCCTACAAGTTCACCGACAATGTGGCCCTCACCGCCATGTGGGCGCGCCCCATGAACGACAACTACAGCGGCTGGAGCCGTGACGGCAATCCGAACTACAATCAGAACTACATGGACAATGTGGATCTGTTCGCCCTTGCCCTGCCGCTGACCTTTGACGGCGTGAAAGTGACCCCCTGGGCCATGTACGGCGCTATCGGCCCCAATGCCTTCCGCAACGGCCGCGACAATTACTACACCATCAACGGCTCCAACGCCGGCACCTCCAACGCCTACTACCGGGCGGGCATGTACCCCATCGGCGGCGCTTCGCATCAGGAAAAACTCACCGGCTACGGCAATGCCGTGTGGGCGGGCGTCACCGGCGACATCGTGGCCTTCGATCCCTTCCGCGTCGCCTTCGACTTCAACTACGGCTCCGTGTCCTATGACGACAGCTCGGCCAACCGCGCCGGCTGGCTGGCTTCTCTGCTGGTGGAATACAAGATGGACTGGGTGACCCCCGGCATCTACGGCTGGTACGGTTCCGGCGATGACGACAATACCGGCAACGGTTCCGAGCGCATGCCCTTCGTGAGCGTGAACAACACCAACAACGCCTTCTCCCGCTATGCCTTCAACGGCAATACCTACCTTGCGCGGGAAAGCGTCGTCGGCTACGGCATGACCGGCACCTGGGGCGTGGGCCTCCGCGCCAAGGACATGAGCTTCGTGGAAGACCTCAAGCAGTGCCTCTACGTCAACTTCATGGGCGGCACCAACAGCCCGCACATGGCCAAGGAGCTGGTGAGCCTCGGCTATGCCGCCAATACGCCGAATATTGTGGGCAAGGACAGCATGTACCTGACCACCGACGATTATGCGCTGGAAATCGGCCTGGTCAACTCCTACAAGATCTATGACAATCTGGAGATGACCTTCGAAGCGTCCTACATCGCCATGTGGCTCGACAAATCCCGCAATGTCTGGGGCCGCAGCCTCATGAACGGCAAGGACGACACCGTGCGCGACGCGTGGAACTTCAACCTCTGCTACGTGTACAGCTTCTAAGGGTGACTGCCGCCCTTTCGGCGGCCGCACCGCTTTCCACAGAAGGGCCCGCTTCGGGGGCCCTTCGCGTGCCGTCTCTGAGCACGCATGGGCGGCGCCATGCCCGCCGCCTCGCGTTTCCCCTTTTCAACGGCAAAACGCTCTTGCGGGCAACCGGGCTTCCCCTCTATACTCCCCGGCATGCAACGCCCCGACCCCGCATCCCTGCCGCTCAGCCCCGGCGTCTACCTCTACAAGGACGCCAGAGGGCGCATCATCTACGTGGGCAAGGCGCGCGTGCTGCGCCGCCGCATCCTTTCCTATTTCCGCCCGGAAGGCCTGCCGGCCAAGACCCGCGCCATGCTGGCCCATGCCGTCAGCCTGGACGTGCTGACCACCACCACGGAAAAGGAAGCCCTGCTGCTGGAATCCAGCCTCATCAAGAAGCACCGCCCGCATTACAATATCGTCCTGCGGGACGACAAGCAGTACGTCCTGTTCCGCATCGACGCCAAACACCCCTTTCCCCGGCTGGAGATCGTCCGCAAGACACGCCGCGACGGCGCGCGTTACTTCGGGCCCTTCACCTCCGCGCTGGCGGCGCGCGAGACCTGGAAGCTCCTGCACCGGGCCTTTGCCCTGCGCCGCTGTTCGGACAGGGCCATGAAGAACCGCGTCCGCCCCTGCCTGTACCATCACATGGGCCAGTGCCCGGCCCCCTGCATGCAGCTCGTGGACTCGCGGCAGTATTACGAAGCCGTCCACAGGGTCATCGAATTGCTGGAAGGCAGATCCACGCCCCTGCTGGCCCGCCTGCGGCAGGAGATGGAGGCCGCCAGCGAGGCGCTGGAATTCGAGGCCGCCGCCCGCCTGCGCGATCAGATCCGGGCCGTGGAGCGTACAGTGGAACGGCAGGCCACGGTCCTGCCCGGCGGCGGGGACATGGACGTCATCGGGCTTTTCGCCGCGGACAAGGGGCTGGCGCTGGGCATCGTCTTTGTGCGCAACGGCGCCATGACCGACGGGCGTACCTTCTACTGGAGCGGCCTGTGCTTCGAAGATGCCCCGGAACTGCTCTGGTCCTTCGTGGGGCAGTATTACGGCACCATGACGCCGCCGCCGCGCATCCTCCTGCCCTGGCTGCCCCCGGACAATGAGGCGGGAGAGGCCCCGGAGGACGGCGAGGCGGAGCAGGCGGAGAGGCAGAGCGGAGACGCGCACAGTCAGCGCGACATCCTGGAGCAGATGCTGTCCGAGCGGCGAGGCGGACCTGTGCGGCTGGTCGCGCCGCAGCATGCCAAGGACAATCAGCTCGTGGACGTGGCCCAGTCCAATGCCCGCGAGGAGGCCCGGCGGCGCGAACGCCACGCGGAGCAGGACATCCTGCAGCAGCTTGCCGCGGCCCTGCATCTGCCGGAGCGGCCGCAGCGCATCGAATGCGTGGACGTTTCCCACACCGGCGGCCGCCAGACGCGGGTCGGCATGGTCGTCTTTGAGGACGCGCGGCCCAATCCGCCCGCCTACCGCAGTTACGCCATGCCTGACGGGGGGGACGATTACGCCACCCTGTATCACTGGATCGCCCGGCGGCTGGAAAGCGGCCCGCCCTGGCCGGATCTGCTGCTCATCGACGGCGGCCGCGGGCAGCTCAGCGCCGTGCAGCGTGCATTGGAAGAAGCCGGGCAGGACAGCCTGTTTGCGCTGGCGGCCATCGCCAAGGCCCGCGACGAGGACGGCCATGCCGACCGTCGCGCCGGCAATGTGGCTGATCGCATCTTCCTGCCGGGCCGGAGCAATCCCCTCCCCCTGCGGGAAGGCGCGCCGGAGCTGCTCTTCCTCCAGCATATCCGCGACACCACCCACAACTTTGCCATTGGCCGCCACCGCAAGGCCCGCGGCAAGGCGGCCCTTTCCGGCGAACTCATGCGCCTGCCCGGCATCGGCCCGGCCACGGCCCGCCTGCTCTGGGAACATTTCACCTCGCTGGAAGCCATGCGCGCCGCCAGCGAGGAGGACCTGCGGCGTCTGCCGGGCATCGGCTCCGCCAAGGCCGCTCTGCTGCGGGAGAAGCTGCGCGGGCTTTAGGGCCTGTTAACACTATTCGTCTCCTGTTTGGGGGGAAGGGACCCTCCTCCCCTCCAAACAAGCAGTCAATACCATCCCCACCTCACGCCATAACGAAAAAGGGGCAACCGTTGCCAAACGGTTGCCCCTGTAAAGACGCTTTGCGGGAGCGGATGCTTATCCCTGCTTCATGCTCTCGATAAGATCGCTCAGCTCGTGCGACTGCCCGGCCAGCGTATTGACGGCCGTAGCGGCTTCGTTCATGGCGGCAGCGGTCTGCGCCACCACGTCGTTGACTTCGACGATGGACTTGTTGATCTCGTCGCTGGCTGCGGATTGTTCTTCCGCCGCCGCGGCGATGGCCCGCACTTCGTCGGCCGTGGTCTCCACGTCGCCGACGATCTGCTTGAGGGCTTCGCCGGACTGGTTGGCGAAGTCCGTGGCCTGTTCGATCTGCTCCACCGCGTGATCCATAGACTGCACGCTCTTGGCCGTGCTGTCCTGGATGGCACGGATGGCGCTGCCCACTTCGGTGGTGGAAGCCATGGTCTTTTCCGCCAGCTTGCGCACTTCATCGGCCACCACGGCGAAACCGCGGCCGGCTTCGCCCGCGCGCGCAGCCTCAATGGCGGCATTGAGCGCGAGGAGGTTGGTCTGGTCGGCGATATCGGAAATGACGCCCATGATGTTGCTGATGGACTGGGCATGCTCATTGAGCTGGCTCATGTCCTTCTTGAGCTCGCTGGACATCTCATGCACCATCTTGATGCTGCCCAGCGAACGCTGCACGATCTCCGCCCCGGCCTCGGCCTGCGAGCGCGTATTGGAGGACATGGTGGAGGCCTGCGCGGCGTTCCTGGCCACTTCCTGCACCGTGGAGTTCATTTCGTTCATGGCCGTGGCCGCCTCGGTAAGACGGGCATTGGCCACCTGCGCGCTCTTGTCGGACTGTTCGATTTGGGCGGAGAGCTGGGTGGAAGCGGTGGAGATGGCCTCCACCACGCTTTCCAGCCGACGCGCCGCGGCCATCATGCCTTCCCGCTTGGCGCCTTCGGCGGCCTTCTGGGCTTCCTGCGCGGCCTTCATGGCTTCCGTGGCTTCGCGCCCCTTGGCCTCGGCCTCGGCGCTCTTCACTTCCGCCGCCTTGATGTTCTCCTTCAGGCTGGACACCATCACGCGCAGGGATTCGGCCAGCTTGCCGGTCTCGTCCGTGCTTTGCACATCCAGGCTCCGTTCCAGATCGCCGCCGGCCACCGCCTGGGCAAACTCCTGCGTCCGGCGCAGGGGGACGACGATCATGCGGGTGATCAGCAGGGCAAGCAGGATGCCTACCACAAGCATCACCACGACAACCCCGGTGATGAGCTTTTCCGAGCGCTCAAGGTCGGCATCGCTCTCTTCGAGATAGGTGACGAGAACCTTGCTGATGCTCTCCTCCCAAACATTGAGATTTTCAAGCGCGGCAAAATAATGCGTCAGCCTTTCCTTGGCAAAGTTGGCGCTCTTTTCCTGCAAACCGGCAAGGGCATCCGCGTCGGCGGCAAACGCGGTCAGGTCGGCCAGAACCTCATCATGCAGGGTCCGGCATTCCTCCCGCAGAAGACCCTGCCGGACTTCCTTCATGTGTTCAAGCAGCTCGACGCATTCGCCATGCACGGAACGTATGCGGGCAAGATCATTGGCGCTCATGCCGATCAACAGATTCTGCAAAGCTGTGGAGGCGTGCTCCAGCACGGCTGTCACGAGGGCCATGTTCCGGGCGTACTGGACACTTTCCTGTTGCGCACCCTGATTTACGAAGTTCACGAGCGTTTCACCCATGGTCGCGCTCAGCTTCTCCAGCATCGAGCGCGCCGATGTGCTGGAGGCAATGAGTTTGTCCCGCGTCTGGTAAATATTCCGCAGCAGCTCCACGGCATCATCCGCCGACTGTTTGAATGCGCCGAGATTCTTCTGGAAATTTTCCAGAAAGCTGGTTGTATTCTTGCCGGGATTACGTTTATTGAATTCGGCCAGTTCAGCAAGGATTCCGTCAACCTCCTGCATGAGCTTCCGGTACTCCCTCAACTGCGCCTCATCCCCCGAATCCAGGTAGATACGGATGCGGTAGCCTGACAATAGATAGGTCGCCTGGATCCTCGTCATCATCTCGTAGCGGGGAAAGCGCTCATGCGTAACCTTGTTGGAGGCGTTGAGTCCGGCGGTTATGGCCGTGTGCGCCATGATGCCCACGCCGAGCGCCAGCAGCAGGACCAGAGCGAACCCTCCCGCTATCTTTTTTCCAATGCTCATGTTCACGGGAAATCCTTCTCGTTTGATAATTTTGATTGATAGTTCCTTTTATCGGTAAGACTTCAAAAAAAATTAGCGTGCGAAGCCCAAAAATTGTACCCGAACGTTTCCGCAAAAGGAGTCCCCCCGTTTCCGGGCAGGGGACTCCTCATCGCTGGACTTCCGTTACGCTTGTTGCCGGTAGACGGTCTCCCCGCCCACCACGGTCTCGCGCACCGTGATGTTTCTCAGCTCTTCAGACGGGCAGGTCAGGGGATTGGTGTCCAGCACGATGTAGTCCGCCAGCTTGCCGGGCTCCAGCGAGCCCTTTTCGTCTTCCTCGAAGTGCTGCCAGGCCGCATTGATGGTATGGGCGCGCAGGGCTTCCAGCACCGGGATGCGCTCCTCGCCGCCCAGCAGACTGCCCCCGGACGTGATCCGGTTGACGCAGACCCAGATGGACAGGAAGGGCAGGACCGGCGTGATGGGCGTATCGCAATGCGAGGTGCAGACATGTCCGCGGTCCAGGGCCGAACGGATGGGGTCCATGCGCGCGGCGCGCTCCGGCCCAAGGAAGATGTCGCGGTGCCTGTCGCCCCAGTAGTAGACATGGGGGACGAAGAACGTGGGCGTGAAGCCCGCCCCAGCCAGCCGGTCCAGCTGGTCGTCACGGATGGTCTGGGCATGGACGAGCGTGTGCCGGCAGTCCGTGCGGGGATATTTGGCCTGCGCGGCTTCCAGCGCATCCAGAGCGTCGTCTACGGCGCCGTCCCCGTTGGTGTGGATGAGGAACTGTCCCTTGCGGTGCGCCGCCTCGATGATGGCGAAGAGCTCCTCGCGCGGATAGGCGGGATAGCCGCGGTAGTTCGCATCGCCCCGGAACGGCGTGTGATAGGGCCGGGAAAGGTAGGCGGTGAAACCCTGGATGGAGCCGTCGCTCATGATCTTGACGCCGCCGCGCTTCACCTTGCCGCGGCTTTGCAGGCGGGGATCGTCCCCTTCAAGATAATAATAGGGGTTGTAATGCACGCGCACGGCCAGCAGGCCGCGGTCGTCCGTCTCCTGCAGGACCTCCGCGCCGTCGTAGTCCAGCACGCCGGCGTCCAGCGCCGTGGTGATGCCGCGCGCGGCGTAGACCTCGCGCGAGACGCGGGCGATGCTCTGAACCTTGTGCTCGCGGGAGAACACCGGCAGCCGCGGGGACACGAGATCGAAGAGCGCGCGCTCCTCCACCACGCCGTGCAGGGAACCGTCCGCATGGTGGCGGATGATGCCGCCTTCGGGGTCGGGCGTATGCTCGTCGATGCCCAGGGCCGCAAAGCCCGCGCTGTTCAGCACGCCGAGATGGATGGAGATATGCTGCACGAAAACGGGATGTCCACAGCTGATGGCATCCAGTTCCTCACGGGTGGGGAAGCGTTTCTCCGCCATGAGGGTATCGTCGAAGCCGTAGGCGAGCACCCATTCTCCGGCGGGCGTGCGCTCGGCCCGCTCGCGCAGGCGGGCAAGGCAGTCATCCAGGCAGCGGCAGTCGCCGATGGGCGGCGAATTGAGGTTCTCCCAGTCCAGCATGTCCGCTGTCAGGAGGATGTGCCCGTGCGCGTCACAGAAACCGGGCATGATGGTCTGCCCTTCCATGTCGCGCAGACGGGTCTGCGGCCCGACGAATTTCTGCAGTTCTTCACGCGAGCCCACGCCAAGGATGCGGTCCCCGGCAAGGGCCATCGCCGCGGCCTCGCTGTTGCGGGCATCCATCGTAAGGATGACGGCATTATACAAGAGCAGGTCGGCACAGGTCATAAACATCTCCTCCGGACGGCCCCCGCCGCGCTTGCGCCCATCAGAAGGCGGGCTTGCGTATCATCTTGAGGATGCGCTGGAAAAAGCGGACCTTGGCCCTCAGAAAAACGCCCAGCATGAGCATGATGCCGAGCCACAGGAAGGCCATGATATTAGGGAAAAAGGTCGCTTCCATCTATTTTCTCCTGGCGTCTGATTTAGGCAAGAGACTCTATGGGAGTCAGCGTGCCGTCAGGATTGGGGCGAAAGACGAAATGTTCCTTGAGAAAGATGATGTCCTTGCGGTGCACGGATTCCAGCTCCGCCAGGATGGCCGCGCGGGCGACCACATGCGCGCCCGCCGATGTCGCCAGGGTCTCCAGGGCTTCCAAGGATTCGCCGGTGGCGATGACGTCGTCAATGAGGGCCACCCGCTTGCCGCGGATCTTCTCGGCGTCGCAGCCGTCCAGCCAGAGTTGTTGCTCCTTGCGGGTCGTGACGGAGCGCACCGAATGGGACACGGGGTTCTGCATGTACGGCTTGCGGCTCTTGCGGGCCACGATGAACTCGTTCATGCCGAGCAGGCGGCTCAGTTCATAGGTCAGACAGATCCCCTTGGCTTCGGCGGTCATGAGCAAGTCCACTTCCGGCAGCCGCTTGAGCAGTTCGGGGGCCACGGTACGGATGAGCTCCGTATCCGAAAGCACAACAAAGCTGGCCAGCACCAGATTGTCCCCAACATTCACAAAGGGCAGCTTGCGCTTCAGCCCCATGATCTCGAAATCGAAATACTGCATCCTTCTCACTCCATATCCATATTCTGTGCAAACCTGTCCGATTTGCGGATAAACTGCCCCAACCTATGCCTTTATCGTTTCAAGGGCAAGAGGTCTTCGTGACGCGGAGCACAACCGGCTTTCCTATAGAAAGAGGCTCGGTCCGTTGTGCCGCGCGCCGCTGAACACGGACACGCCGCCATGCGCGCGTTTCTCTTCCCGGCTCCCCGCAGGAGGATGCCTGCGCACCGGCGCAGGCAGGCCCCCTTCCGGGGCCACTTTCCCCGTGCGCGCGGACCGCCCTTGTCAATCCTTCGCAAGAGGTATATACAGGCTGCGAAAGGAAACTTGTACTGTAATGTCCGCCCTTGTTCAGGCGCGAACATATCCCCCCACCTGTCGGAGGTCCCCATGCGATCCTTATCAGAGAGAGAGAGAGAGAGAGACCGCCATGACGGCGCATTTCCCGCAGGCGAGGCAGCGCGCAGCGCGCCCGCCTGACGGAAGGATGTCGGCTTCGGCCGGCACTCAGGGGGGCTCGCCCCGCGGCTTCGGTCGCGGGGCGGGCTATTTTTTGGCCGCCCCACACTATTCACTGCTTGTTTTTGGGGGGAAGGGGGACCCCTCGCTCTGCTGTCGATGCCTGTAAGGCCTTACGGCCTAACAGGCACGGCCTACGGCCGCCTTTCGGTCGCCGCCGGCGCGGGAGGGGTCCCCCTTCCCCCCAAGCCCCCCATCCCTTCCCCAGCGCGCTTTCATCAAGGGAAGAGACAGGGCGGGGTGCACCTCCGCAAAAAGCAAATGGAGCATGCACGAAATGGCTTCTTTATTTGCTTGAAATTGTTTATAATTTTTTGTCACTGTTATTCACTGTTTGTTCGGCAGGGAAGGAGCACGAAAACGCCTTTTCTCGCTCCACTGCGCAAAGACTGGGCCTCCGCGCCGACGGCGACCGAAAGGCGGCCTGTTAGGGCCGTGTCCGTCAGGCGACGCAGGAGCCTTACGGGCATCGACGGCAACGTGAGGAGGTCCCCTTCTCTCAAACAAGGGGAGGTGCGGTACGTGCCAGGCAATGCGCGGCCCGCCGGAGCCCTTCAGGGCTGTGCCCCACGCGCACCGTGCAGCGCAGCAGCGCCTGCCCCTGGGGGACGGTAGGATAGCGGGCCGCCAGCAGCAGCACGCCCTGCTCCCGCGCACGGGCCGCCCAGGCGGCGCAGGCGGCGGCATCCCCCACCGGCAGGGCAAGGATATGGGCGTCCCCGCGCACCGTCAGCCCTTCCGCCGTCAGGCAGTCACGGAAAAAGCGGGCCTTTTCCGCCAGCTCTTGCCGCTGCGCTTCCAGGCCGGGCAGACGTTCCAGCAGAGCCAGCACTCCGGCGGCATGGGCGGGCGGCAGGGCCGTGGAATGCAGCAACGGCGAGGCCCATTGTTCCAGATAGGCGGAAAAACCTTCCGGCAGCAGCAGGAACGCGCCCCAGTAGCCCAGCGCCTTGCCCAGACTGCCCAGCACCAGATCCGCCGATCCCGGCCACTGCGCCGCCAGCCCCCTGCCCTGCGGCCCCAGCGTGCCAAGGGAGTGCGCCTCGTCCAGCCAGCCCCAGAAGCCGTATGCCTGCCGCAGCGCCTGCCAGGCCGGCATGTCCAGCAGCGTCCCGTCCATGCTGAACAGGCTCTCGCTCATGACCACCGGCTGACGGCTCTCCGCCGCCTCCGCCGTCCCGACCTCGTCCGCCAGACGCCGCAGGCGGCGCTCCAGATGCGCCATGTCCGCATGGGCATAGGGCAGGACGCGCGCCCGGCTCTGGCTCAGGAAACGGGTGGCGCTGGCGTGCATGCGCCTGTCCGGCAAAAGCGGCTGCCCGGGGAGGATCAGTCCGGTCAGCGCGGCCAGCTGCGCCTGATAGCCGCTGGCGAAAAAACGGCATTCCGCCGCCCCGAAATAGGCGGCGCAGGCTGCGGCGGCCTCCTCGGCAAGGCCGGTCCGGCCGCCTGCCACCCAGGACGCCCGCCCCGACGGGGCATGCCGGGCCGCGCAGCGGGCCAGCGTCCGCCGCCAGCCGGCATCATCGGCCAGTCCGAGACAATCATGGGAAAGGAAGTCCAGCACGTCGGGCCCGGAGGGCGGCCGGGCCGCCTCCCGCGCCAGCCCGGCCCGGCTCTCCAGCGCCAGCCGCCGGGCCAGCTCATCGCGCAGGCTGATCAGCCACGGCACAGACATTGAAAAAGCTCCTCGTAGCGCGCCCGCAGCCGGTCGGCCTGAAAACGTCCGTCATAGGCGCAGAGACCGATGCGCACTTCCCAGCTGGCACGGCGGCATCCCCCGCCGCCGGCGGGCGTGTAGGCCGCCTCCAGCGCGTAGAGCGCCGCGCCGTCCCCCTGCTGCGTCAGCCGGGCCAGCAGATCCAGCCGCCCGTCGAGGTCACCCTCCTCCGGCAGGCCCCAGAGAGCCGCCGTGGGCGTGCGGGCCATGCCCAGCAGGAAGGCGTGCCGGGCAAAGGCGCAACGCCGCCGCTGATGCAGGGCCGCGCACTGGGCCGCCGCTTCCCAGACATGCCAGAACGGAGCCTGCCGCAACTGCCGCCAGGCCCGCAGGAGGCCGTCCTCCACGGCGCTCACGCCGTCCAGCAGGACGAAGGGACGCGGCACGGCGGAAAAGTCTATGTCCACAAGCGCACCACCAGCGCGGCGTTCTGTCCGCCGAAGCCGAAGTTTTCCAGCAGGCCCAGCGGCCCGGCAAAGGGCGTCGCCTCCCGCACGAAGGCAAGCTGCGCCGAGCAGGGCCGTTCCAGCCCGGCGATGGACGGCATGGAGCCCGACCGCCAGGCGGCCAGCAGGGTCAGCAGCTCCACCGCTCCCGCCGCGGCCGAGGCATGCCCCTGACGGCTCTTGAAGGCCATGACGGCCGGAGGCGAGGACATATCGCCAAAGAGTCGTTCCAGCAGGGCGGCCTCCACGGCGTCGTTGCGTTCGGTGCCCGTGCCGTGCGCTGAGATCCAGTGCGGCCCGCCGGTCATGCCCGCGGCCGCGGCTTCCGCCAGCGCCGCCCGCACGGCCCGTTCGGCGTAGCGGCCCTGCTCGTCCGGCGCGGTCAGACTGCCGCCGTCGGACGAGGCCCCGAAACCCAGCAGCTCGGCATGGATGCGGGCCCCGCGCGCCGTGGCCGACTCCAGCGACTCCAGCACGAAGGCCGCGCCCCCTTCCGCCGCCACGAAGCCGTCCCGTCCCTCATCGAAGGGACGCGGCCCGCAGTCCGGCCCGCGACGGCTCAGGGTCTGCGCCCGGGCATAGCCCAGCAGCCCGACCTCCGACAGACGCGAGTCCCCCGCCGCCACCAGCACGCGGTCGGCCTCGCCCCGGCGGATGCGCCGGAAGCCCTCGCCCAGGGCCTGGAGGGACGAGGCGCAAGCGGCATTGAGGGTCAAACTTTCGCCGTGCAGGCCCAGAAAACGACACAGCGCCGCCGCCCCCGTATTGGGTAGCCAGCGCAGCAGCCAGAGCGCGCCCAGACGGCTCACGTCCCCCGGCGGCAGGCCGGGCTCCCCGCTCACGTCCAGCATGGGCCCGGCAGCCAGCAGCAAGGGCGTGTCGTCCGGCAGCAGGGACGTCCAGCTCGGCGTCCCTTCTTCGCCGCCGGGTTGCGCGTCCAGCGCGGCCCGCAGACCGGCCAGCACCGCCAGCTGCGCCCCCCGGTGACAATAATGCCGGTGCCGCCAGCCGCCCAGCAGCCGCAGGGCCGCGTCGGGAGCGGCAGCACGGGCCATGTCGCCTTGCGGCTCCGCGGGAGCTACGGCGAACTCCGGCCAGTGACGGCTGGGCACGAAGGGCAGCCGCCCCGCGCGCAGGGCCTCCCCTACCTCCGCAAGACTTCCGCCCAGCGGCGTACAGCCGCCCGCCCCGCTGATGACCACGCGTACCGATGTCATGCGTCAGGCCTCCCAAACACGCAGCGAGGAGTGGCAGCAGCCCCCAGGGCGTGTTGGCACAATTTTACAAGTAATTTCAAAGGATAAAACAAACAAGCTGCACACGTTTCGCTTGCCTTTGGGAGCGGGTTGCTCCGTGCCTCTGACTCTTCCCTCGAGATAAGAGCGCTGGGGAAGGGATGGGGGCTTGGAGGGAAGGATGGCGGGAACGCCTTTTCTTGGCTAACTGCGAAAAGGCTGGGGCCTCCCGCACGAGGCGCGACCGAAAGGCGGCCCGCAGGGCCGTGCCTGTTAGGCCGTAAGGCCTTACAGGCATCGACAGCAGAGCGCGACCGAAAGGCGGCCCGCAGGGCCGTACTCGTTGCGACAGAGGAAGCTACGAGCATCGACAGCAAAGCGCGGGGTCCCCCTTCCCCAAACAGCAAACAGTGGCGGCAGGCTCTAGCTCCGCGACATCCAGACGGCGTAATCAGCCATATCCCCCAGCGTCAGCGGCGACGTGTTGTCCCCAGCTTCCCGCCATTGCCGCAATTCTTCCCGGCGCTGTTCGCTCAAGTGCGGGTAGGCGCGAGCCAGCGCCTCCCCGTCCGCCAGCAGGCGCAGCGAGCGCAGGAAGGCCGTTTCGTCATCCACCGTGATATGGAACGTGGCCCCCAGCCGGATGCTGATCTCCAGCAGGTCGATGGATTCGCAGGGCAGATCCCCCATAAGGCGGGTCTGCGCGTGCAGCTCCGCCGCGTCACGTTCAAAGATATCCGCCACCATTCCAATGACCCCTTGCAGGGCCTCGTCACGGGTCAGGGACATGTGCCCTCCATCTGTTTGACGGCTCCAAGGCCGCCGTCGATATCCACCGTGCAGGCATTGATGCCTGCGGCCTCGCGCGAGAGCAGGAACACCAGCGGCCCGACCGCCTCCTCGAGCCGCAGGAGCCGCCCGGACGGCATGGCCGCCGCCGCGCGGCGCGCGCTCTCCTCATGCGCCAGGAAATCCCGTCCGCGTCCGGCATCCAGCCAGCTCAGGCGCGCCGAACAGGCGGTCACGCCGCGAGCGGCCAGCTCCGCCCCCGCACTGCGAAAAAGCGCTTCTCCGGCCAGCTTGGCGGCCGCGTACCAGCCCTGACCGGGCGACGGGCGCAGGGCCGCCGAGGAGGAGACGAAGACGCAGCGCCCGGAACGCCGGACCAGCATGGCCCGCGTCACGGCCCGCAGGATACGGGCGCGCAGGGCGATGTCCTCCGCCGCCCAGGCGTCGATCTCCGCGGGGGGCAGGCCCGCCAGCAGGCTTTCCCGCCGCGAATGGCGCAGATCCAGCATATGGCCCGGCAGGGCCCCCAGACGGGCGGCACAACGCTGGGGCAGGCTCTCCGCATCCTCCAGCGGCTCCACGGCGATGCCCGCTCCGGCACAGGCCTGCCGGCCGGACTCGCTGCCGCAGGCGGCCAGCACGACGGCCCCTTCCGCCCGCAGGGCCGCGGCCACGGCAAGCCCCAGCGTGCAGCCGCCGCCCAGCAACAGTACCGGCCCGTCAAATGTCAGCCGCATAGCGCCTCCCCGCTGCCGGACGCCAACCACACTTCCCCTTCGGCCAGCCGTCTGCCGGGGGCATCCCCGTCCGAAGGCCCGCAAACGGCCACGAGCTGCCAGCCCACACGCCAGCAAGACGACGGCGCCTCCGTGCCGGGCGCATGCGCAGCGGGAGACGGCGGCTTCCAGAGCAGACGGCAGAAGCTCCCCGGCGGCACGAAATGCCTGAAACGGGCCTGCGCCATGCAGGTCACGGGGCGGCCGAAAGCCTGGCGCGCCGCACGGCGCACGGCCTCCAGCAGACAGGAGCCCGGCACGCAGGGCGCGCCGGGGAAGTGTTCCTCATGCAAAAAGGCGGCGTCGGGAACGCGGAGCTCCACCGGCGGCGGCAGCATGTCACTTGTCCCAGAGCTTCAGAAAGGGCTTGGCCGGCATCAGATCATCCAGAGGGATGTCCACTTCCTGCGCCCCGGCCGCCCAGGCGGCCACCTGATAGGGCTGGAAGTAGACGCGCACGCCCTGCCGGGTCAGGCCGAGACTGGAAAAGTTCTCCACCGCCTGCGTCGTGCCGTCCAAGATCCACTGATCCATGCGCCCCCCGGCCAGCCGTCGGGAAAGGACCTTGCGCGACTGCTCGGACAGCAGGGAAAGGGCCTTGTCCACATCCTCGAAGATGTCCACGAAGTTGAGACGCTGCCCGGTGATGAGGCTGTAATTGAGCGTGATGATATCCAGATTGCCGTGCGCGCCGCCCGTATAGGTCCAGATCTCGAAAACCAGGCTGACGGCGTCCTGCGAGGGGCGCAGCACCGAATAGGAGCCGTGCAGGGCGTAACGGCTCATGTCCAGCGTTTCGCCCAGCGTCTCGGAGTCCCGGAAAAGGGAGCTCATCTCCGTCTCGAAGGTGTCGGCGATGCTGTTGACCCAGCGGCGCACGTCCTCGTCCACGGCCGTGTGACCGATCACCGGATAGCTGATGGTGATGTCCGGCACGTTCTGCCGTCCGTGCCGTTGCAGCAGGCCTTCGTCCTCAGCCGCCCGCTCGGCCTGGGGCTCTTTTTTTTCCGGCGTGATGCTGACCCGCCGCAAAAAGCCTCCGTTGTGCAACGGGCTTTTTTCCGGGGACAGGTCATCCACGGCCCGGACGCCGGACGCGCTTCCCAGCAGCGCCAGACAGCAGACGGCAAAAAGGACGGCCCGGCGTGCGACCGCCGGCGCGCAGGCAACACTGGCACGCATGTACGAAGCCCCCACAGGCAAGATTCGGCCCCGTTCCCCAGCGAGGGAACGGAGCCGTTGCCTGTTTGTAGGTCCTGCGCCGGGATTCGTCAAGACGGGCCCCGCGCGGCACGGCGGCAGGCCGGGAACAGTTGCGGCGTCCTACGCTCTTTGCTATGCTGACATGATGAAAATCACCTGCCCAGACTGCGGATTTTTCCGCGAGCTCGTTGCGGATCGCGTCCCCACGCGCCCTGTCATCGCCACCTGCCCCAAATGCGGCTGCCGCTTTCACTTCCAGCCGGAGGACGCCTCCTGCCAGCTCATCGAGCACGGGCACACGGCGCCTGCCGGGCCTGCCGCCACCCCTGTCCATGAGGACGATCCCCTGCCGCCCGGCGCCATCGTCCCCGGCAGGGACGATGCCGCACAGACGGCCCCCCACGGGGACGCCGGCCCCCGTACGGCGGAGACTCCGAAAAAAGACGCGCCGGAGCACGTCTCGTCCGCCGGACAGGATGCCGCCGGGAACGCCGAAGAGGACGCGCCGCGCCCGGACAACCGCAAGCGCCGCCAGCGCCCCGCGCCTGACGACGACCTCAACCCCTGGGACATGGCCCCGCATCCCTCGGGCTATCTTTCCGCCTTCTACCAGACGACCTTGCGCGTCATGTTCAGCGCGGGACGCTTTTTCGCGCACCTGGACCCCGATGCGCCGCAGTTCCGGGCGCTGGCCTATGCGCTCATCATCACCCTGGTCACCCTGTGCAGCCAGTTCCTCTGGCTGAGCATGACCCGTGAGATGCTGGAACAGGCAGCCCCCGCCGATGCGCCGCTCATGATGGTCATCCGCTTCGCATTGGACAATCCCCTGCTGTATGTGCTCGTTTCGCTGGCGAGCTTCGCCTTCCAGATCTATTTCGTCAGCGTCCTCCTCTTCCTGGGCTTCCGCATCACCGGCGTGAAGCATGCCTCCTTCCATATCCTCTTTCAGGTCGTCGCTTACAGCAGCGCCCCTCTGCTGCTCTGCATCATCCCCGTACTGGGGCCGCAGGTGGGCCTCATCTGGAGTCTTGCCTGCCTCGTCAACGGTTGCCGCATGGCCCTGCGGATCGACTGGCCGCGCACCCTGCTGGGCCTTGCTCCGCTCGTCCTGCTGTTTGTCGTCCTGCTCTCCAGCCTGCGCCTGCCCTAACTAGGACCTGCTGGCTCTGTTCGCCGCTTATTTGAGGGGAAGGGAAAGCCCTCTGCCGGCGCGAGAGCGGGTAGCCCTGCTGTCGATGCCCGTAAGGCTCCCTTGTCGCCCAACGGGCACGGCCCTGCGGGCCGCCTTTCGGTCGAACCTTGCGCGGGTGGGGCCTCCCTTCCCTCAAGCCCCCATCCCCAACCCGACACGCGAGGCGGCGCAATACGGCTCGGCCCCAACCAAACAGGAAATGCCCTATGGGAAGGAGGCAGGCCGCGCCCTGTCGGAAACCTCACGCCAGCCGTCTCCTCCCGTGGGAGGAAATCATCATAATCATCTGTAATAAAACAATAAACACTTACATGGCATGGATTTGGCTTACTTTTCATGGCATTACCGTCGCCGCCAAACGTATGACAGTCCATGCGTGCGGCACTGACCCTCTTTACGCTGTGCGCGGGAGACGCACGGCGGCCCTCGCAGGAGTTCCGTATGCGTCCCAGCGCCCGCACTTCCGTGCTTGTCGTCCTTGCCCTGCTGCTCTGCTTCGCCCCTCTGCCGGGTTGCACCAAAGCCCCGGACGACAGCCCGCAGAGCTTCACCACCACCGGTGACTTCAGCACGCCCTTCCAGTTCCAGATCGACAACTATGTCCGCCGCCAGAATCCCGCGGTCTACGTCTCGCCGCTGCGCCCGGCCGGGCACCGTCCCAAGGCTCTGTTCGTGCCCTTCCGCATGATGCAGCAGACGGCGGGCGCGCTGACCGTGGCGGACCAGATCACCCGCCAGTTCTGGCAGATCTGGCTCTCGCTCAATGCCTTTCAGACGCTGCAATACGAGCCGGAAGCCGGTCCCTACGATCCGCAGCGCGCTCTGTATCTGGCCCGCAGGGAAGGCGCCGAGCTCGTCATCGGCGGCTATATCAACCATTTCATGGATGGGGCGTCCGGCGGCGAGAGCTCCGTCTCCCTTGCAGTGGAGATCTACGACGTCAAGTCCGGCCTGCTGATCTGGTCGCTGGCGCAGGGCGGCCTGATGGAAGCCCGTCAGGTGCACGACTTCTACCTCTTCTCCATCAAGGAACGGAATCCGGTGGACGCGGCGGGCTTCATCGTGCGCACACTGGCCTGGGACATGGGCCACGAGATCCTCTACTGGGTCGATCCTTCCCTCCGGCCGTTCGAGGGCAAGAGCAGCGGCATCTTCGACAGCAAGGGCTTTTAGCCCATCGGCCCGGCCCGGATCGGCCGTGCCCCACCAGATCAAAAACGCCTGCCGTACTTGCGGCAGGCGTTTTTTTGTCCGGCAGCGCGCCGTCAGCCGGTACGCCCATCCTGCCGTTTTCCCGGGCAACATCACGCAGGCAGCCTCTTGCCCCATCAGCCTGCACCTGCGGCAGGATTTTTTCCCAAAAGATCCTCCCCTCCTCTTGACCCTTGCCTTACCCCATAGTTTAGCATGAAGACCTGTGCCTTTCGGTCAGGCGAGCGTTTGCCCCTGGTAAAGGCGACGCCCCAAGGCGCAGCACAGGGCCACCCGACCAAAACCCAGCGGAAAAACCGCGTTTTTTTCCGCGAAACGACAGGCCGTATGGTCGGAAGCGAGAAGCCTTGCAAACGGAAAATGCTCTAGGCCTGTTAACACTATTTACTGCCTGCTTGGGGGGAAGGGAAACCCCTCGCTCTGCTGTCGATGCCTGTAAGACTCCCTCGTCGCCTAACAGGCACGGCCCTGCGGGCCGCCTTTCGGTCGCCGCCAGCGCGGTAGCGGGTTTCCCTTCCCCCCAAGCCCCCCATCCCTTCCCCAGCGCGCTTTTATCAGGGGAGGATACCGAGGACGAGGCAGCCATCCCCCTGAAGGCAAGCGGAGGTTATATGAACGAGTTACCTTATCTATTGAAATAATATACAAAAGTTGTGTCAACAAGCCCTAGAGGAGGAAGATATCCATGAGAGGTCAGTTACGCGCGGCCCGCCGGGCCATCATATTCTTTTTTTGCAGCACGGGCAGCGTATACGGCCTGTTGACGGCCAGGCTGCCCGCGCTGCGGGAACATCTGCAAGCCGGGGAAGCCCTTATCGGCATGGCCATGCTCAGCCTCGGCTGCGGCAGTCTGGTGGGCTTTGCGGCCATGCATGTGCTCCAGCGCTACTGGAGCACGCGCGACATACTCCGGCTGGGGAGCGTCTGCCTGCTGCTCGCGCTGCCGCTCTGCGGTCTGGCTCCCAACGGCGTGCTGTTCTGCGCGGCCTGCGGCCTGCTGGGCGGCTGCTTCGCCCTTGCCGACGTGGCCATGAATACCCAGGGGATCCTGCTGGAACAGCGGCTGCGCCATAACTGCCTGTCCGGCCTGCATGCCTGCTACAGTTTCGGCGGTCTGGGCGGATCGCTGCTGGGCGCGCTCTTTGCCGCGGCCGGGGCCGGCCCGCTTGTCACTTTCATGACGGTCGCCGGGGTCCAGATCGTTTGCTGGCGACTCTTTGCCCCCCGCCTGCTGCCCGACCGCGAACAGCCCGCCACGGACGGACAGGAGACCTCACCCAGACACGGCATCCCTCCGTTCATCTATCTTTGCGGCTTTCTGGCACTGGCGGCCTACGCCGTGGAGGGCTCCTGCGCGGAATGGAGCGCCCTTTTGCTGCATACGGTCAAGGGTGCGTCGGAAAGCACCGCCGCACTGGGCTTCGGCGCATTTTCCGTGGCTATCGCCCTGAGCCGTCTGCTGGGCGACGGATTGCGGCAGCGCTGGGGAGACTTCGCCCTCCTGCTGGCCAGCACCTCCGCCGCCTTCTGCGGGCTGGCCATCGTGCTGCTCTCCCCGTGGCCCGCGCTCTGTCTGGCAGGTTACGCCCTCACAGGGGCAGGCATGGCCCCCTTCATGCCCGTCCTGCTCAGCCGCGCCGGATCTCGCGACGACATCAGCCCCCAGCGGGCCACGACGACTATGGCGACCCTCGGCTATGCGGGCCTGCTCGTCATCCCGCCGGGCATCGGCTGGCTCGCCCAGTGGTACGGACTGCCCACGGCCCTGCTCCTGCCCCTGCTGCTGGCTCTGCTCCTTATGGCCAGCAGCCTGCTCTTCCGGCGGCCTGCCCGCCAGCCACGGCCGCGCGGCTAAGGGCCGTCAACAGTATCCTCTGCTTGTTTGGGGGGAAGGGGGACCCCTCCGCCAGCGCGGGAGGGGTCCCCCTTCCCCCCAAGCCCCC
>DWYJ01000043.1 GCA_019118745.1 Candidatus Desulfovibrio gallistercoris
GTTCAATCTGAGCCAGAATCAAACTCTCCAGTTCAAATCTGTTGCAAAGATCTCCGTTGGCACGGAAATCAGAATCTCAAAGTTCCTTCCCGCTCGCTATTCACTTGTCAATGAACCATTCGCTTTCGGCATCAGCCTCAGCGCTTCGTAAGTTTAACTCACTTCGCTGCGCCGTGTCAACAACTTTTTTTTCTCGTTTTCGTGAAGTTTTTTCATCGAAGCGGTGAAGCTGTTTTCGTCAGCGCGGTTCGTGAAGCTACTCAAAGCTCGACCGCTTGTCAACAACTTTTTTCCACTTTTCGATTTTTTCTTTCACTCGACGCGTTGTCGTCGTCGCGAGGAGAGAACCTATTCGTTTCCGCCCTCGCTGTCAACAACTTTTTTCAGCTTTCGAAAAATTCTTTTTCAACCTTTCGCCAGCCCGTCGTCACGGCGCACTCTCTGTACTTGTCAAACTCGCACCCCGGCCGTCCGCTTTCCGCTTCCGCCCGGCGCGAGAAGTGTTTATGGGCTCTTTCGCGCCAAAGGTCAAGAAGTTTTTTTCAAATTTTTCTCAAAAAAGCAAAACCCCGCCAGGGGCGGGGTCATGTCATTCCCGTTCGACGCGCGCCGCTCCGGCATCAGAAGCCGTTTGCGGGCGTGTCCTGGTGGGGCTGCACCTGCTTTTGGAAGTGCCGCCCGTCCCACTGATAGCTCACGTCGTTGGTCAGCGGCACGTGCACCATGCCGGACGCATTCCAGAAGATGGGTCGGGCCACAAGCCCGCCCCGCCCCAGACAGATGCTCACGGAGGGGTTGATGTCCTTGGGCAGCGCGGCGTCCTTGGCAAAGAACTCCCGCACGCCGGGCTCCTGCGGGGTATCCACGGGGATGGTCCTCCCGTTACGGTCCATGCGCCAGAGCTCGACGGTGCACATCTCCCCGCCCAGGGTACCTACGGCCGCCAGCACCGAGCCGTCCTGATCATTGCGGAACAGCCGCACGGCCACGCCGCTGTCCCGGAACGGCAGCGCCGTGAAGACGATGACGTCGTCCGTTTCGCCGGCCAGCTCCCAGAAGTCCGTCTTGCCGTTGACGAGCAGTTCCTGCTTCTGGCTTTCGTCCAGCCCTTCCGCCGTCGTCTCAAAGATGCCGGTGGGCAGGGTGGCGAAGAAGTGGCGGGCCGTCAGCCGTTCCGTCTGATAGGCCGAGGCCGCGCTGGCGGCATTGGACGGGGTGGGGGCCGGGGTGGGTGCCGGGCTGACGTTCTGCGGCAGGGCCGGCGCCGGGGCCGTGCCGCTGCCGGTCTTGCCCGACGCATGAGCCGCCGGGACGGAGGGCGCACCCGCCTCTCCCCGCGCGGACGGCGTCTGCGCCGCGGCGGACGGTGACGCCTGCTGCGAAGGGACCGCCTCAGGCATGCGCACGACGATCGGCCCGCCCGTCGAACCTTCTTTCGCCTGCTCCGCCGATGCGGCCCAGGCAGCCGAGGCGCTTCCGCCTCCCCAACACACGGACAGTATGGCCAGCATGGCCAGAGCATGACGCATAAAAGCCCCCTGAGAGAACGCTGCCGTTCGTGGACACGAGCTCCGTTTACGGCGTAAAAAAATTTATACCGCCTTTGCCCGCTTTTGTCCATGCTCCCGAGCGCGGAGACATACGGCGTCCACGGCCGAGCGAAAAAACGGACCGGCGGCGAAGGGATGCGCGCCGTTCGCCGTTTTCGGGGCGACTGCTTCCCCGTCCATGACGGAAAAAAACGGCAGGCCGCCCCTCGCCGCCGGCCATTCGCCCTCTTCCGGCAGCGGACAGCTTGCCAAGGCGGGAGGCGCTGCTTACATAGCCGTTATGAAAAACTTGCACTGCATACATATCGAACATGCCCGGCAGCACAACCTGCGGGACATCAGTCTGGATATCCCCCGTGATGAGCTGGTGGTGGTCTGCGGCCCTTCGGGGTCCGGCAAGTCCACGCTGGCTTTCGACATCGTCTACGCCGAGGGGCAGCGCCGTTATGTGGAATCCCTTTCGGCCTATGCCCGACAGTTCCTGCCGCAGATGGACAAGCCGGACGTGGAGAAGATCGAGGGCCTTTCCCCGGCCATCTCCCTTGAGCAGCAGAGCACATCCCGCAACCCGCGCTCCACGGTGGGCACGGTGACGGAGATCTACGACTTCCTGCGCGTCTTCTATGCCCGGCTGGGACGCATGTACTGTCCGCGCTGCGGCCGTCCCATCGAGGCACGGGCGGCGGACGAGATCATCGCCGACATCCTGCGCCTGCCCGAGGGCACCCGCTTCATGGTGCTCGCGCCGCTGGTGGAGCTGCAGAAAGGCACGCAGCAGGACAAGCTCAAGAAGCTCAAGGCGGAAGGCTTTGCCCGCGTGCGCGTGGACGGCGAATTCCATACGCTGGACGACGTGCCCCCGCTGGACAAGAACCGCAAGCACAGCCTCGACCTGGTGGTGGACCGGCTGGTCTGCAAGGAAGGCATCCGGGGGCGTCTGGCCGATTCCGTGGAGCTGGCCCTGCGCTACGGTGAGGGGCGGCTGGTGCTGCACCTGCCCGATGCGCCGGAAGATCAGCGGGACAGCATCCATTCCACCACGTCCGTCTGCCCGGTCTGCCGCATCTCCCTGCCCGCGCCGAGCCCGCAGCTCTTTTCCTTCAACAGCCCGCAGGGCGCGTGCCCGCGCTGTGTGGGTCTGGGCACGGTGGACTATTTCGAGCCGCGCCTCATCGCGCCCAACCGCGGTCTTTCCCTCAAGGGCGGGGCCCTGCTCCCCTGGGCCGCGGAAAAGCACTTTGCCCGCTACGCGCCGGCGCTGGCCGCGCTGGGCAATCGGCAGGGCTTCACGCTGGACAGCCCGCTGGAGACGTTTTCGGACGAGGCGCTGGCCACGCTCTTTTACGGCGAGGACGAACAGGGGCGGCCCGCAGCCGCCGGGTCCGGCCTGCGCCGCAACTGGATGGGCGGCAGCGTGGCCCTCGGCGCCACGGGCGATTACCAGAGCGAGCACTTCGCCGGACTGCAGGGACAGGCCGACCTCCCCGTCAGCGAGCAGCGCTGGCCCGGCGTCATCCCCCTTCTGGAAAAGGGCATGCAGTACGGCGACGCCTGGCGGGAGATGCTGGCCCGCTTCCGTCAGTCGGCCGACTGCCCGGACTGCGGCGGCAAGCGACTCAATGCGGACGCCCTCTCCGTGCGGGTGGACAACCTCAACATCGCCCAGTTCTGCAACCTTTCCGTGGAACGGGCCCTGGAGTGGCTGGAGGCGCGCACCTTCGACGGACGCCATGCCCTCATCGCCGAACCGCTCATGAAGGAACTGCGCCACCGGCTCTCCTTCATGCGCAATGTGGGGCTGGAATACCTCTCCCTGGGGCGGTCCATGTCCACCCTGTCCGGCGGCGAGGCCCAGCGCATCCGGCTGGCCTCCCAGCTCGGTTCGGGGCTGGTGGGCGTCACCTACGTCCTCGACGAGCCATCCATCGGCCTGCATCCCCGCGACAACGAACGCCTGCTGGGCACCCTGCGCTCCCTCCAGCAGCGCGGCAACACCGTGCTGGTGGTGGAGCATGACGAGGCCACCATCTGCGCGGCGGACACGGTCATCGAGCTGGGCCCGGGCTCCGGGATACACGGCGGCGAGCTCATGTTCCAGGGCAGCGTGCCGGAGCTGCTGAAGGCGGATACGCTCACGGCCCGCTATCTGCGCGGGGACGCCGCCATCAGCCTGCCCGACGAACGTCGCGAGCCCAAAGGCTGGCTGACCCTGCACAAGGTCACGACCAACAACCTGCGCGGCATCGACTGCCGCATCCCGCTGGGCGTACTGACCTGCGTCACCGGCGTGTCGGGCTCGGGCAAGAGCTCGCTGGTGGTGGACACCCTCTACAAGCATCTGGCCATCATGCTGGGCCAGCGCGTGGACCAGCCCGGCAGCATCGGCGGCATGAGCTTCAGCGAGGACGCCCAGCCCATAGAGCGCATCGTGGCCATCGACCAGACGCCCATCGGACGCACGCCGCGCTCCAATCCGGCCACCTACACCAAGGTCTTTGACGAGATACGCAATATCTTCGCCATGACGCCGGACGCCCGCAAGCGCGGCTACAAGCCGGGCCGCTTCAGCTTCAACGTCAAGGGCGGACGCTGCGAGGCCTGCGGCGGGGACGGGCAGATCCGGGTGGAGATGCACTTTCTGCCCGACGTCTACGTGACGTGCGACGTCTGCAAGGGGCGGCGTTACAACCATGAAACCCTGGACGTGCGCTACAAGGGGCTCAACATCGCTGAAGTGCTGGACCTGCCGGTCAGCCAGGCACGGCAGTTCTTCGAGAACTACCCGGTGCTGGAACGCCGTCTGGCCGTGCTGGAAGACGTGGGGCTGGACTATCTGCGCCTGGGCCAGCCCGCCACCACCCTGTCCGGCGGCGAGGCCCAGCGCATCAAGATCTCGCGCGAGCTGGGCAAGCGCTCCCTGCCGGGCACCATCTATATCCTGGACGAACCCACCACCGGCCTGCACATGCACGAGGTGGGCAAGCTCATCAGCGTGCTGCATACGCTGGTGGACAAGGGCGCAAGCGTCGTCGTCATCGAACACAACACGGACATGATCCTGGCGGCCGACCATGTGCTGGATATGGGTCCGGGCGGCGGAGAGAACGGCGGGACCATCGTCTCGCAGGGGACGCCGGAAGCCATCGTGGCCGATCCCAACTCCGTGACCGGGCGCTTCCTCATGCAGGAACGCCGCGACCGCCTGCGGCGGCGCGGAGGTTAGAGGACGGCTAGGGATTTGCTGCTTGTTGGGAGGAAGGGGAACCCCTCCGCCAGCGCGAGAGGGGTTCCCCTTCCCCCCAAGCCCCCCATCCCTTCCCCAGCGCGCTTT
>DWYJ01000044.1 GCA_019118745.1 Candidatus Desulfovibrio gallistercoris
CTGCACTTGAAATAGTTTATAAAATTGATGAGATATGCTATAAAAAAGAAATATATGACAACATTGAAAAAGCAAGAAGTTCATTTTTTGCTGAACATCAAAAATTAGCAAATAAATATGCCAAAGAAAAATATGAATTGTGTGGAAGAATGCGTGCCAATGTCGATGACTTTCTTGACTGGTATTACAGTCTAACATCTGAATACATTCGTATAGCCAATATTCTCATCGGCAATGGCAGCGAATATATATCACAAAAACTCAATGAATACCTGCAACGTGGAATACGATATAATAACATTGATTCAATTGAACATGAGATGAAGCTACTTGATGAAAAATACAAGCAAGAAATTTCTGCATTAGCAGATAAATATAAAATCACGGAAAAGGAAACCGAAGGAAAAAAAATCATAACCTTGGAGCCGGACTTTTTGAAAGTCCCTCAAATCAATTTCAATGACCGTATCCGCATAAGCGCAGGGGCGGGTGGAGTCGGTTTTATTACCGGCGTAATAGCCGCCAAGGCCATGAGCAAGCCAGCTGTCAAAAGTGCGGCTGCGGCGCTTGTCAAGCTGGCTGCCAGCAAAGCAGCCACCGGAGGCAGCGCCGCCGCAGCCGGCGCGGGTATAGGAGCGGCTATCGGCTCGGTCATTCCCGGTGCTGGCACGGCAGTGGGAGCCGCTATCGGGGGGGTTATCGGGGGTGTCAGCGTCTGGATTGCCACCGACGCTGCCATACTTTCGCTTGATGAATTCGTCAACAGAGATGCTGTGCGCAAAGAAATTCTGGAGGAAATTGACGCGGTATGCCAATAGTTCCGCGAGTCTCAATTTGTTACCTCATCGCATTGCTTGCCGGTGCCGCCCGTTGACAAATCCGTTACCGCCTCCGCCAAACGCCGTCGGCGGCAGCGACTGGTTGGAACATCACGCGGGAGAAAAGCACCAGCTAAAGCCAAGCAGATACGAAACAGTGCCGAACAGTCGCCGGCAGCGGCTGCGTCTTACGTCCGTAAAGCGGGGCAACGGCTGCAACATGCTACTCGAATGGCTTTTTCTTTCGCTGCCGAACCAGTATACTCCCATAAAATAAAAAGGACGGCCCGCGACATCAGTCGGGGGCCGTCCTTGTCTTTCCTCTCGCTTGTGCGTGCCGCTCGTTAGGCGTCGCCGGTCGCCTGCGCCTTTTGTTCACGCTTACGCTTGTGGCGGCGCAGGCTCACGCGCCACAGCCAGCCCACGATGACCAGAACGGCGATGCCCGCAAAGCCGAGCAGCACATGCGGCGCATTGAAGCCCTGATCGAAGCCCCAGCGCTCCGCCCGCTCCCAGTGCGGCGCGTAGACGAACCAGCCCAGCGCGAAATTGACCACCAGCACCCCGAAGGCGGCCCCCAGCCAGTACAGCGGGATGGGCTCCTCCCAGAAGAAGGACGAGCGGTGGAAGCGCCGCCGTCCCAGCACCACGGCCAGCAGCACCACGGCGCTCATGAGGGCGCAGCCCCAGGAAAAGGCGTTGAGCAGCGCGCCGATGATGCCCAGCGACAACGCGCCCGCCGCCAGAAGATAGGCCCGCCGCTGCCGCCGCTCCAGCCCATAGGAGGCAAAGAGCAGCACCGCGCCGGACAGCGCGCAGACGAAGTGCCCGGCTCCCATGACCACGCGCGGCAATATCTCGCTCATGCGCGCCAGGGCCGCGGCCCGGATGGGCAGCGTCATGGAGACGAGCAGGAAGACGCCCGCCGCGAAGGTCAGGTAAGCGGAAACGGAATGCGAGACGGCCGACAGCCAGCGCCCGGCCTCGCGCAGCATGTTGCGGCTCTGGCGGGCCTCGTAGACGGCCAGCAGCACCGCGGCCGCCAGCAGGGGCAGGATATAGTAGATGAGGCGGAAGAGCAGCACCGCCGCAAAGACGGCTTCCGTGCGCGGCGTATGGGTCAGGTGGATGATGACCAGCTCGAAGACCCCCACCCCGCCGGGGATGTGGGTCAGCACCACCGCCACCTGCGCCATGAGGTAACCGGGCAGGAACTCGATGAAGCTTATGCCCAGATCATGCGGCAGCAGCACATACATGCAGGACGCGGCGGCGATGAGGTCCACCCCGGCCACGATCATCTGGGCCACGGCCAGACGCGGCGCGGGGAAGACGAACTCCTTGCCGAAGACGTGGATGGGCTTGCGCACGCGGAAGCAGAGCACGAGATAGACCACGGCCACGGACAGGAGCAGCACGCCGAGCACGCGGATGTCCTTGATGGGCATTTTCGCCAGCAGCTCGTCGGGCATGACGGGCGGGGCCACCAGGAAGATGAGGCCGCTCAGGCCCAGCGCGCCCACCCAGAAGGTGACGGCCAGCATGAGCACCAGCCGCACGATCTCGGAAAAGGAGAAGCCCCAGGCCGAATAAAAGCGATACCGCACCGTGGTGCCGCCCAGCAGGGCCCCGAAATTGTAGCTGACCGACTGCCCCACCAGCGAGACCAGCCCCACCCTCGGCAGGGGCAGGCTTTTGTGGATGGCTTTCAGGGCCAGCCAGTCATAGCCAACGAGGATAAGATAATTGATGATGGTCAGAAAGATGGACAGACCGATGCTGAAATAGGAAACCTGCTCGATGCTCTGCCGGATCTCTTCCAGGCTGTACGCCCTGAGCTTCTGATACAGGAGATAGATGGCCAGCAAAAAAAGACAGCTGATCAGCACAGGGCCAAGATAGCGCAAATATTTTTTCATGGCGGCTCGGAAGGAACAGGTTGTTTTGTATTGCTTCAGGGTTAGCGCATTTTTCCTTCTTTCGCAAGCAAGGGCGGCCGGAGCATGCGTCCTGTGCGGCCCCGCCGCCACCTGAACGACCGGCCTGCGATCCGGGCCGCACGTTCCCGTCCCGCCGCCGGGAAGGCTTGACCGCCGCCGCCGGAAAGCATATGGTGTCCCTACCAGCATAGTCGTCCGCCATGCCTTGGCGGACACGTTTTTTCTGTCCGTGCCGAAGTCGCCCCGCGGCTTTGGGCACTTCTTTTTTTGAGCCGATGCCGTCCGGTTTCCGGGCCAAACGGCAGCCTTGCGCTGCCCTGTCGCCTGTGTTGTCGCCGGCAGCGGCCATGCTCACCGCGCTGTGCGCGCAAGGAAGGAATGTTATGGCTGTCACCACCATCCCCATCACGACACAGGGCTACAAGAAGCTGGAAGACGAACTTGCCCGTCTCAAGAGCGAGCGCCCGCAGATCATCCAGGCCATCAAGGAAGCCCGCGAGGAAGGCGATCTGCGGGAAAATGCGGGATATGACGCCGCCAGGGAGCGGCAGGGCATGGCCGAGGCCCGCATCAAATACATCGAATCCCGCCTTGCGCTCTATCAGGTCATCGATCTGGACAAACTGAGCGGCGACAAGGTCATTTTCGGCGCGACCGTCGAAGTGGAAGACGTGGACACCGAAGAGAGCCGCACCTACACCATCCTTGGCCCGGACGAAGCCGACCCCGCCAAGGGCTCCATCTCCTTCCTCTCGCCTGTGGGGCAGGCCCTGCTGGGCAAGGAAGTGGGCGACGAGGTCAGCGTGGACATCCCGCGCGGGCGCGTCACCTATGAGATCGTGGACATCTCCTTCCGCGGCTCCGCCGTGCTGGGCTAGAGCGTATTTTGCCTTTGAAAAAGACAAAATGCGAGGCGGCAACACCGTGCCGCCCGGCCAAAACCTAGCGGGAAAACCGCGTTTTTTCCGCGAGCCACCAGGCCGTATGGTTTGAAACGCAAGGCGTTTCAAACGGAAAATGCTCCGGACGCCGCCTGCGGGGGCTTTCCTCCGTTTCCGGCGTCTCCGCTCCCCGCAGCGGATACGGCCCGTTTTTGTCGCGGCGCCCTCAGGGGAAGAGGCTTTCGTCAGTGTTTGCCTCCCGCGCAAAAAGATCGCCTCCGGCATGTGCCGGAGGCGATCTTTTTTTGTGGCTGTCCGTCCGCCGCGCGGGAGGAGAGTCTTTCTCCCCTGCCGCGCGGACCGCGGCGGATATCAGAGGGGCAGACGCCAGCCGTTGTCAAAGGCCGCGCCGAGCTGGCGGTTGCGGATGGGGCTGCGGCGGATGTCGTCGCCCCAGCGGTCCTTGAAGCGCTGGAGGATCTGCTGATAGGCGATGTAGGATTCCCGCGTCTCGGCGGCGCGCAGGGTGCCGCATTGCGTCCCCGAACCTTCCTGGATGGCTATCTGGGTGCGCACGGCCAGGGCATCCTCGGCATGGTCGCCCAGCAGCGTCCACTGTGCCCACGGGCTGGCCAGGGTCTTCAGACGGCGACGGGCGGCCCCCAGGCAGAAATCCGCGCCGGAAAGCGTCCCGAAGTTCACGTTGAAGCCGTTGCGGTCCAGATACAGATCGCGCCGGAAGGCCATGCATTCCATGGGCGCGGCGATGCTGGGCCGGGTAAGGAGCAGCTGCCCCCAGGCCACATGCCGCAGCAGGTCGCGCGGCATGCCGCGCATGAAGGCAAAGGGCAGCCCGCCCGCACCGGGGGCCAGACCGGCATTCCACAGCACGCCGCCACGATGGATGATCCCCCCGGCCACGGCCACGTCGTCCCGCATGGCCTGTATGAGGAGCTGCTCGGGACGGCAGCCCGGCAGCGGGGCCAGGGCGGCATCAAGGAAGAGCACCAGCTCGCCGGACGCCGCCTGCACGGCGGCGTTGCAGCCGCCCGCCCAGTTGGTGGCCGGCGGCAGGGCCTTCCAGTCCGCGAACGGAGCGCGGCTGGGCTCGTCGATGGAGACGTCCACCGGCTGCCACAGGATCTCGCAGGGCCAGAGGGCGGCAAGCTCCTCCAGCGTCTGCCGCAGCTCCGGCCTCACCGTCACGCCGGGGCGGGCCAGCAGCACCACGCTGGCCTGCGGGGCCTTTTCCGGCAGCTGGCGGCCCAGCCGGAAAAAGTTGTTCAGACCAGCCGTGCAGATCTCGTCCTGACGGCCGCAGCGGGCCAGATGTTCGGCCAGGGCCCGCCGGGAGGCCTCTTCCACGCCTTTCTTGGCGCCGATCTGCCCGGCGCAGCTGCCGGGATGCACGCGCCAATGATAGAGGATGGACGGGATGTGCCCGATCTGCCGGTCTTCCAGCGCATCGGTCACCCGCAGGATGAGGTCGAAATCCTGCGCGCCGTCGAAACCTTCCCGGAAGCCGCCGCTGGCAAGGAGCGTTTCCCGCGCAAAGGCCGAGAGATGGCAGGCGTAATTGCCGCCTTCGATGAGGTCGCGGTCAAAACCGGGCTTGAAGAAGGGATTGCGCCGCACGCCCGCGGCGTCCATCTTGTCTTCATCGCTGAACAGGTAGCGCCAGTGCGGCTGCGCGGCCACGGCATCGGCCACCTGCGCCAGCGCGTCGGGGGCCAGCATGTCGTCATGGTCCAGCAGCGCCGTCCACGGCGCGTCCGCCAGCTCCAGCGCGGCCTGCGAGGCGCGCGCTATGCCGCCGTTCTTCTCCTGCCGCACAAGGCGGATGCGCGGATCGGCCGTCTTCAGGCTGTCCAGCAGTTCGCGCGTCTCCTGCCTGTCCGAGGCGTCATCCACCATGCAGAGCTGCCAGTCCCCATAGGTCTGGCCGCGCACGGAATCCACCGCCGCCCGCAGAAAGGCGGGGGCCGTGTTCCAGACGGGCATGAGCACGGCGAGGCGGGGTCTGGCCGCGCCGCTCTCCACGGCGGACGCCTGCCCCACCGCGGGGGACGTCTTCCCGGCGGCGACTGCCCGGCGCGGCTCTTCCTCAAGCTCAAGCCAGGCGTCATAGGTGCCGGGGCAGGCATCGAGCGAAGCTTCATAAACATCCTGCCGCCGCAGGGCCTGCATGGCCGGCACGAGGCAGTCCGTCCGAAAAGCCGCCGCATCCCAGGTCTCCAGCGCCGTGCGCATGGTCTCCAATCCATGCTGCGCGGCAAAGGCGCGCAATTTTTCCGCCCGCGCGGCATACCATGCCGCCGTATGCGGCAGACAGTCCGGCAGCGAGCGGCACAGCTCCAGCAGCCGGGCCCTTGCCGCCGCCGGGGCGCATTCCAGGCAGCGGGCCAGATGCGCGGCATCCCCGCCGGCGCGCCAGGCAAAATAGCTTTCCTGCCAGGGGGCCGAGGCGTCCACAACGGGCGCGAGCTGGTCCGCGGGGCCGTCCACCAGCCAGCGGCTCACGCCGTAGGCCAGCCCGTCGGCCGCGCAGTGCGCGGGCAGGTCGATGGCGACCTGACAGGCCAGACGCCCGCGGGACGCCAGACTGTTCCACAGCCCCACCAGCTGCAGCGGCAGCAGGATGTCCGTCAATGCCGCCTGCGCTTCCGGCTCCACGGCAAAGAAGGCCGCGCCGCTCCCCTTGTGCTGCGCGAGCAGGCGCAGACAGAAATCCGGCCCGGCCAGCAGCGGATCGAGCTGCTCCGACAGGCCGCCCAGCGCCACGAAAGCCTCCCGCCGCAGCAGCAGGGACTGCACAGGAGCGAGCACGCAGCGGCGCACGCTGCGCACGGGAGCCGAGGCCGCGTCCCTGCCTTCGTACAGGGCGCACAGACCGCCGCCTGCCGTGATGGCCATGCCGGACATGGCATTGATCCGCCTGTCGTCCAGCGAGTACGTCCAGACGGGCGACACCCCCACGCAGGCCGCATCGGCTTCCAAACGTCCCAGCAGACGCGGCAGCAGGCCTTCCGCCGGGGCGAGGGCATCGCTCCAGATAAGGCAGTAATGAGTGGATGCGGCACGTACGGCCGCATTGAGCGCCGCCACGTCGGTACAGATCTGCACCACGGCTCCTCCCGTGGCCCTGACCAGCTCCTCACGGCGCGGCGATTGCGCGTCGGCGGTCAGCAGAAACACCGTACAACGGGCGGCGACGTCCCCAGCCGATAATGTGGGAATGATTGTGCGTTCCATGAGCGCATGCTAGGTCAGCCCGATACGGAAAGCAACCGGCAAGGCGGATTTTCCCCCGGCGGCCGACGGCCCACCTCCGTCATTTTTTGTCCTTCCCGGCAGTAGCCAATGCCCCGTCTTTTCTGGCATACTCCCCCCATGTGCACCACCTTCCCCACCTTCGACCAGGTCATCGCCCATCTTGACGCCCGCGGCTTCTTCCATATGGAGCTGGGGCTCGAACGCATGGAGCAGGCGCTTGCCCGCCTTTTTCCCGTCCGCCCTCCCCTCGTCTGCGTGCAGGTGATCGGCACCAACGGCAAGGGCTCCACCGCCGCCTTTCTGGATAGTCTGGCGCGCAGCCACGGCCTGCGCACGGGCCTGTACACCTCGCCGCATTTCGTCTCACCGGCCGAACGCATCCGGCTGGACGGCGTCCCCCTGCCGGAAGAGGCCTGGCCCGCCCTGGCCGAGGAAGTGTATGCCGCCTGCCCGGAACTGACCTATTTTGAATTCCTGACCGTGCTGGCCCTGCTGGCCTTCGCCCGCCACGGCGTGGAGCTGGCCGTCCTTGAGGCCGGTCTCGGCGGCCGCCACGACGCCACCACCGCCTGCCCGGCGGACGTGCTCTGCTATGCGCCCATCGCCCTTGACCACGCGGCCATCCTCGGCCCCACCCTGGCCCATATCGCCGCCGACAAGGCCGCGGCCATCCGCAGCGCCGCCCCTGTCTTCAGCGCGCCGCAGTATCCGGCGGCACGCGCGGCCCTCGAAGCCGCTGCGGCCGCCCATGCCGCGCCGCTGACCTTCGTGGAGCCGTTGCCGCCCGCCGTGCCGCTCGGTCTGGCCGGACCGCATCAGCGCATCAATGCCGCCGTGGCTCTGGCCGCCTGGCGCGCGCTGGCCCCGCGCTTCGGGCATGCCGCCCGGCCCGCCTCCGCCGCGCCCACGCCCGCCGAGGCCGGCGGCCTTGCCCACGCCTTCATCGCGGGCCGTCTGCAATCCCTCCCGGCCTGCGAGGCCCATCCGCCCCTGCTGCTGGACGGGGCCCACAATCCGCACGGCATGCAGGCCCTGGCCCGGCATCTGCGGCAGATGGGGCAAGCGCCGCGCTGCGCCATCTTTTCCTGCCTTGCGGACAAGGACTGGCTGCCCGCCGCGCGCCTGCTGCAAAAGGAGCTGGGGGACATCCCCCTGCTCGTGCCGCAGCTGCACAACGAACGCGCCGCCGACGCCTCCGCCGTGGCAGCGGCCTGCAACGCGGGCCGGGCATGCCCCACGGCCCGCGCCGTCCCCGATGTGGCGAGCGCGCTTGCCGCAGCCCGCGATATCTCCCCTGCCGCAGCTGACGGCGGCGCTCCGGTGGTGCTCTGCGGTTCCCTCTACCTGCTGGCGGAATTCTTCAGCCTCTTCCCCCGCTACCTGACGGCTCCGGCCGGCTCCGCCCCGGCTCCCGCCCACGCGGAGGCCCGCGCATGAACCACCTCTTTCGCTGTCTGCCGTCCGTCGATGTCTGCCTGACGGCCCTGCTGGAACGCGCGCCGGAACTGCACGCGCAACCCCGCTCCCTGCTGCGTGAGGCCGTCACCGCCTACTGGGACGGACAGCGCGCTGACATCCGCGCGGGCCGCGTGACAGAACCCGAACAGCTCGCCCTCGACGCGCATCTGCCGCTGCTGCTGGCGCACGTGCGGGCGGCGCTGCGGCCCCGCCTGCGACCGGTCATCAACGCCACGGGCGTTGTCGTCCATACCAATATGGGACGCTCCGTGCTCGCTCCCGAAGCCTGCGAGGCCGTACTGCGGGCCGCGCAGGGCTATTCCACGCTGGAGCTGGACCTGCGCACCGGCGGGCGCGGTTCCCGCCACGCGCTGGTGGAAGAGCTCATCTGCCGCCTCACCGGCGCGGAAGCCGCCATGACGGTCAACAACAATGCCGCGGCCGTGCTGCTGGTGCTGGACACCTTCTGCCGGGGCGGCGAGGTCGTCGTCTCGCGCGGCGAGCTCGTGGAGATCGGCGGCAGCTTCCGCATCCCCGAAGTCATGGCCAAAAGCGGCGCCACCCTGCGCGAGGTGGGGGCCACCAACCGTACCCATCTGCGGGACTATGCCGCGGCCATCAACGAACATACCCGCGCCCTCATGCGCGTGCACACGTCCAATTACCGCATCGTGGGCTTCCACAGCGCCGTGCCGCTGGAAGAACTGGCCGCGCTGGCCCGCCGGCACGATCTGCCGGTCTTCGAGGATCTGGGCAGCGGCAGCCTCACGGACTTCAGCGCCTGCGGCCTGCCCAACGAGCCCACCGTGCCCTCTGTGCTGGCCGCCGGGGCCGATATCGTCACCTTTTCGGGCGACAAGGTGCTGGGCGGCCCTCAAGCGGGCATCATCGCGGGCAGCCGGGAACGCATCGCGGCCCTCAAGGCCAATCAGCTCACCCGCGCCCTGCGCTGCGACAAACTCACCCTGGCCGCGCTGGAGGCCACTCTCCGCCTCTACTGCGAGCCGGAGCGGGCACGGGAGCGCATCCCCACGCTGCGCATGATCTTCCTGCCGCCCGAAGCGCTGGCCCGTTCGGCCCGGCGTCTTGCATCCCGCCTGCGGCGCGTGCTGGGCGACGCCTGCCGCATCCGCCTGCGCGAGGACGTTTCCCGCGTGGGCGGCGGCGCGTTCCCGCAATATGACCTGCCCACGACCCTCGTCTGTCTGGAACCGGCGGTCTGTTCCGCCGTGGAGCTGCGCCGGCGCCTGCTGGACGGCGACCCGCCGCTGGTGGGACGGCTGGACGAACAGGAATTTTGCCTTGACCCTCGCACCCTGTGCGAACATGATCATGCCCGCGTGGCCGCACTGCTGCGCGCCGCGCTCACAGAAAGGATAGAGCCATGAAAAAGAACACCCCCGATATCGCCTACGCGCCGGAAAGCGCCTGGAAGACCTATGCCGCCACGGCCACCCGCCGCAAGGAGATGGAGAGCTTCGCCAAGCGCTACATCGACTTCCTCTCCTCCTGCAAGACCGAACGCGAGACCATCGCCTACGTGCAGCGCCGCCTCTCGGAAAAGGGCTATGGCGAGAACCCCAAGGATGGTCTGTTCCTGCGTGCCTTCCGCGGCAAGGCCCTCTTTGCCGCCCGCCGGGGACGCGCGCCCCTGTCGCAGGGCCTGCGCCTCATCGCGGCCCATGCCGACACGCCCCGTCTGGACTTCAAGCAGCGCCCCTTCATCGAGCAGCCCGGCGTCACCCAGGCCAAGACCCATTATTACGGCGGCATCCGCAAGTATCAGTGGCTGGCCCGTCCGCTGGCCCTGCGCGGCGTGGTCAGCCTGGAAAACGGCAAGACCCTTTCCGTGGCCATCGGCGACCGGCCGGGCGATCCGGTCTTCACCATCGCCGACCTCCTGCCCCATCTGGCGCAGAAGCAGTCCACCCAGCCCCTGAACGAGGCGTTCGAGGCCGAGAAGCTCAACATCATCCTTTCCCACAGCCCAGCCCCCCGCGCCGGACGCACGGCAAAGGACGACGAGAAGGAACCCCTCAAGAGCTATCTGCTCCAGCTGCTGCACGACAAGTACGGCGTGCGGGAAGAGGATTTCATCTCGGCGGACATGCAGGCCGTGCCCGCAGGCCCGGCCAGCTTCGTGGGGCTGGACAAGGCCCTCATCGGCGGCTACGGGCAGGATGACCGCATCTGCGTCTTCACCGCGCTGGAAGCCCTGCTCAATGCCCGTCCGGGCCGCACTGCCCCGAATATGGCCGTCATCTTCTGGGACAAGGAAGAGATCGGTTCCGACGGCGCCACCGGCGCGTCTTCCCGCTTCCTGCAGTACTGCGTGGAGGACATCGCCCGCGCCTGGGCCCCCTCCCTGCCGGTCTCGCAGGTATTCATGAACACGCGCGCCATCTCCGCCGACGTGACCGCCGCCTTTGACCCCGATTTCCCCGAAGTCCACGAAAAGCAGAACGCCGCCCAGCTCGGCTACGGCCCGTGCTTCAGCAAGGTGGGCGGCTCTCGCGGCAAGTACGGGGCCAGTGAGGCCGATGCCGAATTCCTGGGCGAGCTGCGCGGTCTGCTCAATGCTCGCGACATCCCGTGGCAGGTGGCCGAACTGGGCAAGGTGGATCTGGGGGGTGGCGGCACGGTGGCGCTTTTCCTCGCCGCCTACGGCATGCAGGTCATCGACTGCGGCCCGGCCCTGCTCTCCATGCACAGCCCCTTCGAGCTCGCCAGCAGCGTGGACCTCTTTGCCACGTTTGAGGCGTACCGCACTTTCCTTGAGGGTTAAGCGGGGGAGATTTTCCTCTTTTCTCTTGCCGACAGGCGACCACTGCCCCGCATCAGGGGGGTGGTCGCCATTTCTTTTTTCCTTTTTTCCGTCGCTGGCTGGCGGCTTTTGACCGGCATACGGGCTGAGTCGCCTGCGCGGCGGCATCCTCTTTTCTTTTTCTTTTTTTGCCATTGGATTGCGGCTTTTGCCCGGCATCCGGGCTGGGTCGCCTCCCGGCGGGGGGCAGGGGGCAGGGGCTTGCGCAGCCCCTTGCCCCCTACGACCCCAAACCCCGCGTTGAGGCAGCCATCCCTGACGGTTCTCAGGAACAAGTCAGCCGTCCTCCTTCCTCCTCTCTGCCGCGCGGCAGCGGGCGTTCGGACTCCCGCTGTCCCGCGCCGGCGCGGAACGAGCGTCCGTCCGGCGTCGGAGCTTCCGCCCCTGCGGGGCGGCGATCTCCTCCGCGCCCTGCCACGCTTGCACCAGCAAAGCAGTCGCTTCATTTTTTCCCATAAATGGCATGTCATCCCTGGATGCAGAGCGGAAAAAACGGTCTTCCCCCTATTGATTCCGTGCGCTGTGCCGGAGAGTCGTTGACCTCTGGGGAAAAGAATCTCCTCACTAAAGGATACCTTTTGTGCGAAAGTTAGGGAGAGGAATCTTTTTCTGCCGCTGGATGGCGGACAACAGCCGCCAAACAATATCAAGAAAATCGCTTGTATGCCTAAAAACAGAGAAAGTTACTTCCTACCGTTCAAAAGGGAATCTTCATGCCGGAGGAGATGCTCCCCGCCGCCCAACGCGAAAGCCGAAAAAAATCCCACCAGCCCAGTGAGCCGGGGCGCGGAGGCGATCCCCGCAACGCGGGAGCGCCGCAGCAGGCGCGCATATCACCCGCGCGTAGTGCGGGAAGATGCACGCCGATTGCCCCATGCGGCGAGCGGCGGACAAGGTACACGACATGCGACAGTGACGCCCTCCGCCACACGGAAAAGGGGGAGTACGGGGG
>DWYJ01000045.1 GCA_019118745.1 Candidatus Desulfovibrio gallistercoris
CGTCTGGAAAACACCGTGACCAACCTCACCGTGCAGTCCGAAAACCTGCAGGCCGCCGAATCCCGCATCCGCGACGTGGACGTGGCCACCGAAATGACCAACTTCGTCCGCAACCAGGTGCTTACGCAGTCTGCCGTGGCCATGCTCTCGCAGGCCAACAGCATGCCGCAGATGGCTCTGCAGCTCATCGGCTAAAAAGACTGTTGTGGTGGAGGGAGAAAAGCGCAAGCCTGGAGGCGAGTGCTGGGGAGCCTCGCCTCACCAACGGGTTATGCTGGGGGATGCCTTCGGGCATCCCCTTTTTTTTTCTGTCTGTTGCCATTGCGCGTCAGGCTCGGAACAGGAACCACCCGGATCTCGGGTGGTTTTTGCGTCTTTTGGGGGAATAGCAAGCTGCGCGGATAGGTTATGCCACGATCTGCGAGGCCGTGCGCAGATCGTGGTGGAGCGTTTGCCGGTAAAAACAGCAAAACGCGAGGGGCGGCACTGCGCCGTCCGGTCACACGTGAGCGAAAAACCGCGTTTTTCCCGCGAGACGCCGGTGAACGCAGTGCGTTGCAAACGGAAAATGCGCTGGGAGACTTCGGTTGCGGCGGCTCATCCGGGAAAAAAGCGGCTTTGCGTGCGGCTGGAGACGAAAAAGCCGGTTGGGACTGTGTTCAACCGGCTTTGGCGACGAAAAAAAGGGACTTCTTGCGAAGTCCCCGTATTTTCTGGTGGAGCTGGGGAGAATTGAACTCCCGACCTCTTGAATGCCATTCAAGCGCTCTCCCAACTGAGCTACAACCCCTTCGGACAAGTTCGGATATTGCCGAAAACGTCCCGCTTTGTCAACATCTCAACGCTGCGTCCGCCATGATTGCGTATGCGGTCTTGCGGGATCTTCCGTCTTCCTGCTTGTGAGCAGGAACCTTTCGCTGGGCAAGACCGCCGCTCCTCTTGCTGCTTTTCGCTTTTCCTTGGCGCATTTTCCGTTTGCAACGCTTCGGCCGGTCGTTTTACGGAAAAATGCGCCCTTTTGTCGCGCATGTTGGGCCGGGCGGCGTTGTGCCGCCCGGCGCATCTTGCCAGTGCAAAAGCCAAAACACGCTATCCGCGGCAATATCGCTCCGGCGATCGATGCAAAAAAGCCGGTGAGGATCGTATCCCAACCGGCTTTGGCGACGAAAAAAGGGGACTTCTTGCGAAGTCCCCGTATTTTCTGGTGGAGCTGGGGAGAATTGAACTCCCGACCTCTTGAATGCCATTCAAGCGCTCTCCCAACTGAGCTACAACCCCTTCGGACAAGGTGGATACTGCCGAAAACGGCCCACTTTGTCAACGAAAAATTTTTCGCGTCTCCAAAAAATTTTTTTTGGAAAGAATCGCCTTTTGATTCAGCTGGTTACTTTTCAGCCGCCAGCTTCGCCATGACCTTGCCGCTGGCTTCCAGCGCCTTGGCCAGCACGTCATCGGCCACGGCATAGGAGAAGCGGATGCAGTTGTCATCCCCAAAGGCCGCGCCGGGCACCAGCGCCACATGGGCTTCATCCAGCAGGCGCGTGCACAGTTCCGTGGAGTTCTTCACGCTGCCGCCGTAGCAGCCGCTCACGTCCACGAACAGATAGAAGGCCCCGTCCGGCTGGGGGCAGACGGCCCAGGGCCAGCTGCGGATGACCTGCATGGCCATGTCCCGCCGCCGCTGGAAGGCTTCCAGCATGGGGGTGAGGCAGTCCAGCGGGCCGTTGAGCGCCGCCACGGCAGCCTTTTGGGCGATGGAGCAAATGTTGGAGGTGCTGTGCCCCTGCATGCTGGAGATCTTTTTGATGAGGTCGGGGTGCGCCACCAGATAGCCCACGCGCCAGCCGGTCATGGCGAAACTCTTGGAAAGGCCGCCCAGGATGGCGATCTCTTCCGGTCGGCGCACGAAATGATGGATGGCGCTGGCCATCTTGGCCGGGGCAAAGACGAGCTGATCATAGATCTCGTCGCAGAGCACGAAGACGCCGTGCGCATGGGCCCATTCCAGCAGGGCGTCCAGCTCGGCGGCGGTGTAGACCGCGCCGGTGGGGTTGCTGGGAGAATTGAGGATGAGCAGGCGGGTGCGGCTGGTGACGTGCTTGTCCAGCATGGCGGGGGTGATCTTGAAGCCCTGGGCCGCGGAGGCCTGCACGATGACGGGCGTCCCGCCGGCAAGGCAGACGATGTCGGGATAGCTCAACCAGTACGGCGCGGGGATGAGCACCTCGTCGCCGGGATTGATGGTGGCCTGCACGAAGTTGTAGAGCGCGTGCTTGCCCCCGGCGGAGATGATGGTATTCTCGGCCTTGATTTCGGCGTCGTAGACCTTTTTGAAGTACCCGGCCACGGCCTGCCGCAGCTCGGCGATGCCGGGGACGGGGGTATAGCGGCAGAAATTGTCGTCGATGGCTGCCTTGGCCGCTTCACAGATATGTTTGGGCGTGGGAAAATCCGGCTCGCCCACGGCAAGGCTGATGACCTGTACTCCCTGTTCGCGCAATTCCATGGCGCGGGTGTTGACACTGAGGGTCAGGGAAGGTTTGATGGTGCGCAACCGTTCGGAAATCTGCATGTGGGACTCCTTGCAAGCTTGAGTGTCCCGCAGGGCGGCCCATCCGTCAGCAGGGACAACGGTGAAGCGTAGCAATTTCCCCCAACGCTGTAAATTGACGCCGCCCCGGCGGACAAGGATAGCCCATGCCTGAGACCTCCGTTCCCGCTCCGCTCCTGCCCCATGCCCGGCCCTGCGTTTGCGGCATGTTCCTGCGCCGCTACAAGCGCTTCAGCGTGGAGATGCGCCTCGACGGGCAGGAGGTCTGGGTGCACAGCAACAATTCCGGCAGCATGCTGGGGCTGACCCGTCCCGGCAGTCCCATGCTGGCCAGCCCCGCCGCCAATCCCGCCCGCAAGCTGGCCTATACGCAGGAGGCCGTCTGGCTGGGCGAGGTGCTCCCGGACGGCAGAGGCGGCGTTCTCCCCGGCAGCAGGGGCTTCTGGGTGGGCGTCAATACCGCCGTGCCCAATCGCCTGCTGGAGGCCGCCTTCCATGCCGGCAGGCTGCCCTTTGCCGCGGGTTACACGCAATGCCGGCGGGAGGCCGTACGCGGGCAGAGCCGGCTGGATGCCTGCTTCAGCGCGCCGGACCGGCCGCCGCTCTGGGTGGAATGCAAGAACGTCACCATGACCGAAGACGACGCGGCCTGCTTCCCTGACGCGGCCACGGAGCGCGGCCGCAAGCATTTGCGGGAGCTCATGGACATCGTCCGTTGCGGCGAGCGGGCGGCCATGTTCTATCTGGTGCAGCGGGCGGACGGCAGATGCTTTGCGCCGGCGGATTTCATCGACCCCGAGTATGCGGAGCTGCTCTATGAGGCCGTGGCGGCCGGGGTGGAGATCTATCCCTTTCGGGCGCGAATATCCGCGCTGGGGGTGGACCTGGGCGAGCAGCTCCCCCTGCGGCCCCGGCCGGAGGGCCCGGCGGTCTGAGCGCCCGCGCGGAGGACCTGGAGATGTGTAGAGCGTTCGCCGCTGAAAACGGCGAAACGCGAGGCGGCGGCACAGCGCGGCCCGGCCCGAACTGAGCGGAAAACCGCGCTTTTTCCGCGAAACGACAGGCCGTATGGTTGGAAACGCAGAGCTTTTCGAACGGAAAACGCTCTCATGTCTGGATACGGAGACTATCATGGTGGAATTTCTGGCTTTGCTCGTCATGAGCGCCGTGGCGGTGGCGGCTCTTGCCGCCGGCATCAGCTTCTTTGCCCAGATCGAACGCCGCCCGGCAATGGGCTGGGCCGCCTTTCTGGTGGGCTGCTTCCTGCTCTTCTGGGTGCTCGGCCTCTGGGAAGGCGCGGGCATGCACTCCTGGGGCGTGCTCGGCATCGCCTTTGTCCTGCTGCTGGCTGGGGCGTACATCCTCCTGAAGCTGGCCCGCCGCTTCTGGCGGCAGCGGCAGGAACGGCGCGCCGGCCAGGGCCGTAGCGGCAGATAGAGCGCGTTGTCTTTGATGACGGCAAAACGCGAGGCGGCGGCACAGCGCCGTCCTGCGTAAGGGGGCGGGACGGACGCCCCTCTTGCGGCGGGCGCGGGAAACGCGCACAATCGCTGCGGCAGACGGCGGGAGCCGCTGCCGTTCAGGCATTTCAGAAAAGAGGTATTCGGCATGGCATACCGTTTTCTTCCCCGGTATTCGGCGGATGAACTGGCCCGCATCCAGCTTGACGGCCTGCGCTTCACCGTGGCGCAGGCCCTGCGCTCTCCCCAGTATCGGGAAAAGCTCGCCGCCTGCGGCGTCGAGCCCGGCGACATCCGCAGTCTGGACGATCTGCGCCGTCTGCCCACGGTGGACGTGGACGATCTGCGCGCGGGCTATCCTCTGCCGCTTTGCTGCGTGCCGGAGGAGGAGATCGTCCGCATCCACGCTTCCAGCGGCACCACGGGCAAGCGCAAGATCCTCGCCTATACGCAAAATGATATCGAGACCTTCAGTCTCCAGATGGCCCGCTGTTACGAGCTGGCGGGGCTGACCCCGGCCGACCGCATGCAGGTGGCCGTGGGGTACGGCCTCTGGACGGCGGGCGCGGGCTTCCAGCTCGGCAGCGAGAAGCTGGGCATGCTGACCATCCCCGTGGGGCCGGGCAATCTGGACATGCACCTGCAATTGCTGCGCGATCTGGGGGCCACCTGCTTTGGGGCCACCGCGTCCATGGCCCTGCTCATGGCCGAAGAAGTGGAGCGGGCGGGCATACGCGACGAGCTGAAGCTGAAAAAGGTCATCTGCGGTTCGGAGACCCGCAGCGAGAAGATGCGCCTTGCCATCGAAAGCAAGCTGGGGCTCGAAGCCAGTTACGACATCGCGGGCATGACCGAGATGTACGGCCCCGGTACGGCTATGGACTGCGATGCCCACGAGGGCCTGCATTACTGGGCCGACCTCTTCATCATCGAGGTGGTCGATCCTGAAACGCTCCAGCCCCTCCCGGTGGGCGAAGTGGGCGAGATGGTGGTCACCAGCCTCCGCAAGGAGGCCGTGCCGCTGCTGCGCTACCGCACGCACGACCTTAGCCGCCTGCTGCCCGGAGAATGTTCCTGCGGCCTGAGCATGCCCCGACATGACCGCATCCTCGGCCGTTCGGACGACATGATCATCTTCCGCGGGGTCAACATCTATCCCGGCCAGATCATGGACGTCATCGGGGGGTATCCCGAACTGGGCGGCGAGTATCAGGTGGAGCTGCGCCGGGACGAGCGGGCGCTCGACCACATGACCCTTGCCGTGGAGCGCGCCCCGCAGGCTTCCGCCGATGGCGACGCCGCCCTGGCCGAGAGCCTGGCCCGCCGCCTGCACAAGGCCATCCTGGCCCGCGTGGACGTGCGCATCTGCGATCCGGGCAGCCTGCCGCGTACCTTCAGCAAGTCCAAGCGCGTGGTGGATCTGCGTCAGTAGTCCGCAGGTCCCTTGACAGGGAGGCCGTCCTTACGTAGGCAGAAAACAGCATATCGCGGGGAATTCCGTGCGAATCGGAAACAGTCGCGCTGCGGTAAGAGGGTACGGAGCTTCACGGACGCCATGCGTCCGGAAAGCCAGTCGCGCAAGCGGTGAAGGCGAAGCAAAGGCCGGCGGCATGGGGCCGCCTTACTCCCTCAAGTCCGAAACCCGCTCTTCATCCACACCTTGACGCGTCATTGAGGAGGATCCATGTCACACATCCAGCGTCTCCCCCGTTTCCTTGTCCTGCTGCTTGCCTTCTGGCTCGTCAGCCTGTCCCCTGCCGCCCACGCTGCGGAACCGCGCGAGGGCCTGCTCATCGTGGCCTTCGGCACCAGCGTGCCCGAAGCCGTGCCTGCCCTGAAAGCTCTGGACGCCGATTTTCGGGCGGCTTTCCCCGATGCCGCCGTGGAGTGGGCCTATACGTCCCAGATCATCCGCAAAAAGCTGGCCGCGCGGGGAACGCCCGTGGGCGGCATCAGCGACGGGCTGGCGGCCCTTGCCCGCAAGGGGGTGAAGGTCGTCCGCGTCCAGTCCCTGCACGTCATGGCCGGGGAAGAATTCAGCGCGCTGGAGCGTGCCGTCCTGCTGGACGTCAAGGCCCATCCCGGCCGCTTCGAGGCCGTGTATCTGGGGCGGCCCCTGCTGGAATCCCGGCAGGACGCCCGCGAGGTGGCGGCCGCCGTGCTGAAAAGCTGCGGCGGGCGTGCGCCCGGCGAGGGGCTGGTGCTCATGGGGCACGGGCAGGCGCACGGCCGGGCGGATCTGGTCTTTGAAGGCATGCGTCGAGCCTTTGTCGAGGCGGACGGTCTGACCTTCATGGCCTCGGTGGAAGGTTCTCGCACCTTTGAGGACCTTGCGCGGGAGCTTGCCACCCGCAACGTGAAGACGCTTTGGGTGCAGCCTTTCATGATCGTGGCCGGCGACCATGCCCGCAACGACCTTGCCGGTGAGGAGGCGGACAGCTGGGCCTCCCGCCTGCGTGCGCAGGGCTTCCAGGTGAAGACCAACCTGCTGGGCATGGGCGAGATCGCCGGGGTCCGGGCGGTGTTCGTCCGGCATGCCCGCGAAACGAAGGATGACCTCACGCGGGAGCCGGTCAAGCCGTAGCCCCCGCCCCCCAAACAGGCAGCAAATAGCGTCAACAGGCCCGAGATGCGGACGGCCCTTGCCGGAAACCGGCGGGGCCGTCCGTCCTTTTTTCCGGCGGCAAATACGGCTGGACAGCGGCAGGAACCCAAAGGTATATAAAGGGTTGCCCGTTAGAGCATTTTGCCTTTGAAAAAGGCAAAATGTGAGGTGGCGGCACAGCGCCGCCCGGCCAAACATGAGCGGAAAAACCGCGTTTTTTCCACGAAACGTTAGGCCGCATGGTTTGCTACGCGAAGCGTTTCAAACAGAAAATGCTCTGCTACGGGCCCCGCTGTCCTGCGGTGCGGGAGCACCCGCGCCGGAAATGAGGGGGATCTATGCCGCAAACTCGCCGTATAGGCGTGACCATGCGGGTGGTGCGTTCCGGCTACGGCGAAACGCGCGATGCCCTGGCGCGAGACTGGCCGCTCCTTTTCGAGCGGCTCGGACGCCTTGGCGGCTATGCGCCGGACTGGCTCATGCTGCCCAATACGGGGGAAGAGTGCGTGGAGCTTGCCCGGCGGCAGGGCGTCCGGGGGCTGCTCCTGACCGGCGGCGACGATATCGGTGCCACGCCTGACCGGGACGAGACGGAAACGGCGCTGCTCCGCTGGGCTGGACAGGAAGGCCTGCCGGTGCTGGGCGTCTGCCGGGGGGCGCAAATGCTGGCCCGTCAGGCGGGCGTGCGGCTCGCCCCTCTCCTGCCGGAGCGGCATGTGGCGGCACGGCATGCCGTCGTCTGGCAGACGGCGAATGCCGCCTCGGCCGGGCTGCCGCCTTTCGCGGGCAGGGGGGAGGTCAACTCCTATCACGCCTGGGGCCTGGAGGCCGCCGGGTTGTCCGCCTGCCTCTCGCCTCTGGCCATTTGTCCCGAGGACGGCAGCGTGGAGGCCTTTGTCCATACCGCTCTGCCGTGGCGGGGCATCCTCTGGCATCCTGAGCGCGAACCGCAGCCGGCCGCCTGCGATCTGCCCCTGCTCCAGTCCCTTTTCACCCTCAACTGACAGGCTCCGCGCGTCATGACCCCGTCCCCCGCAGCCATTCCTCCAACGCCCGGCACCAAGGCGGAAACGCTGGCCCTCCTGCATGCGCACCATTTCCCGGTGCCGCCGCTGCTCTTCTTCACGCGCGCCCGCTGGACGGAGGAGCCGGAAGCCGTGCTCGCCGGGATCAGGGAGCGCTTCCCCGACACGTCGCTGGCCGTGCGTTCCTCGGCCTGCGGGGAGGACAGCGGCATGGCCTCTCTGGCGGGCGCTTTCGACAGCGTGCTGCATGTGCCCTCGCAGGACCTTGCGGCCTTGCGGGACGCCATCGGCAAGGTGGTCTCCCGTTACGAACACGACGCCGATCAGGTGCTCGTCCAGCCCATGATCCCCCATGTGGCCCTGAGCGGCGTGGTCATGACCCGCACGCTGGATGACGGTTCCCCGTACTATGTCATCAACTATGACGATGTCTCAGGCCGTACGGACACCATCACCAGCGGCAGCGGCATCAGCAAGACCGTCTATGTCTACCGGGGAGCAAAGGCGGAGTATTTCGATTCGCCGCGCCTGCGCGCCGTGCTGGATCTGGTGCGGCGGCTGGAGGACTTCTTTGCCGGTCTGCCGCTGGACGTGGAGTTCGTGGTGGACGCGCAGGCCACGGTGCATCTGCTCCAGGCCCGGCCCATCGCCGCCGCGCGGCATTGGCGCGCCCAGGTGGCGGAGGCCGTCTCCCGCCACATCCGCCATGTGGAGACCTATGCCCGCGACATCATGGCCCGGCGGCCGGGACTGGCGGGCAGCCGGAGCATGCTGGGCGTCATGCCGGACTGGAACCCGGCGGAGATCATCGGCGTCACGCCCCGCCCGCTGGCCATGAGCCTTTACCGGGGCATCATCACCCGGCAGGTCTGGCGGCTGGCCCGCCGCCAGATGGGCTACCGGGCGCTGCCGCCGGTGGAGCTCATGCTCTCCCTTGCCGGACGCCCCTACATCGACGTGCGCGCCAGCTTCAATTCCTTCCTGCCGGAAGGCGTGCCCGATCCGGCGGCCGAGCGTCTGGTGGACGCCTGGACGGACCGCCTCGACGCCCATCCCGAACTGCACGACAAGATCGAGTTCGCCATCGTGCCCACGGTGCTGGACTTCGACTTTGACGATATTTTCCGGGAGCGCTACCCGGAGACGCTCTCCGTCACGGAGCGCCTGACCTACAAGGCCGCCCTGCGCCGCCTGACCAACCGGGCCCTGCGGCCCGCCGGGCGGACGCCCGCTCCCGGCAGTCTGGAGAAAGCCTTGCGGGACGCCGGAGAACTGGAAGCGCGCCAGCGGGACAGCATGCTCTCCGTCACGCCGTCGGGGACGCCGTTCTCTCTGGCGGCCTCGCTCATCTCTCTGCTGGAAGAATGCAAGGAATGGGGCACGCTGCCTTTTTCCGTGGCGGCCCGCCACGCCTTCATGGCCGAAAGCCTGCTGCGTTCGGCCGTCCGCCGCGAGGCCCTGAGCGAGGAGCGCCTGGCCGCCTTCAAGCGGACCATCCGCACGGTCTCCGGCGAGCTCTCGCATGATTTTGCCGAGGCGGTGCGCCGGCCCGAGCGGCGGGCGGCCTTCATGGCCCGTTACGGCCATCTGCGGCCCGGCACCTACGACATCCTGACCCCCTGTTACGCCCGGCGGGATCTTTTCGCCGGGGCGGCACAGTCGCCTGAACCGCCGCCGCCCGCCACTTTTGCGCTGACCGCCGCCGAGCGCGAGGCGCTCAGTCTGCTGCTGGACGAGGCCGGGCTGGACTGCACGCCGGAACGCCTGCTGGAATACGCCCGGCAGGCCATTGCGGGACGCGAGCGCGTCAAGTTCATCTTCTCGCGCCATGTCTCCGCCGTGCTGGAGACCATCGCCGCCTGGGGCGAACGGCTGGATCTTGACCGCGAGGCCTGCGCCATGCTGCCGCTGGACGTCATCACCGGCAGCCTCCACGCGCCTCTGCAATAGCCCGGCGCGGCAAATGGCAGTGGTTTGCGCAGCAAATGGCAGAAAAACAAGGCGGGATCTCTCCCGCCTTTTTGGTTAGCCCGGCTGCCGTTTGGGGTATGGCAGGGCCGGCATGCGCAGGCGCTTGATCCAGTCCGTTTTCAGGAAGCGTATGTAGCGGTATTGGCGCAGGCTGATCTGTTTGGCCCGGTCTATGTTTTCCGCCAGGTATGCGCCTCTTCTGCTGGTCAGCTTATGGGCCGTCAGCAGCAGTTTGTGGTAGATCTCGCCGTCCAGCTCGTAGAATATGCTCTCGTGGGATCCCAGGAACAGGAAGCTGCATGCCTGGTAGACAACGCCCAGGCCCTGGCAGCGTTCGTCAGCATAGGACTGAACCCAGGCCACGGTCGGACAGGCGCGGCGGATGTATTTCAGGGCGTAGCTGATGGCCCGGCTCTCGCTGTTGCGCGGGGCATCGTCCGACAGCCACATGCGGTTGAGCTCCATATATTGGCCCTGCGCGGTGCCTGCCACCACCTTGTCCGCCCTGGCCGGGATGAGGGCATAGCCCCATTGCAGGACGCCCTCAAAAGCCCCTTCGCGGAAAACGCCCAGATGTAGATAGCTGTTGTTGACCACGCTATGGCTGTAGTGTTCTCGCCGGATGACTTCACGGGCCGTGGCGCAGGGTATCTGCGCCACATAGAAGTCGGCCGCGCCGAATCCTTGCGGCCCTGTTTCTCCCATGATGTAGCCGGGTGGCCCGGCCAGGGGCGGCAGCCAGTCGCTCAGGACCGGCGGATGGTACGGTCTGCGTTTTGTGGCCACGGTGCCTCCACAGGAGAGGCTCCACGGCCCGCATGATCGGGGCGCGAGGCCCGCAGGATGGTGTACGCCCCGCAGCGGGGGCATTTGAACTCGATATGGGCCACTTCGGCCCGGCCTTTTGCCAGCAGTTTGCCGCACTGGCGGCAGCGGATCTCGGTAATGGTCTCCATCGCTAACGGTTAGGGGTTGCGCCCCCGCATCCGCCCTGATAGGCTGTTGCGCGCTCGTCCCGAGCACGACAGCAGGCGGATACTCCGCATGAGGGGCCTATTCCTCATGTGGGGCCGTGGCGGGCTTGTCAGGCCCGTCGGTGGGGGCGTTGCCGCGCCCCCGCCACTGTCCTCCCGTATCGGAGGAAGGCATGGCGACGTATCAGGACATTCTCGCGAAGTGCAAGGAACTGTACGCAAAGCAGCACCCAGGGGCCTTGCGCGGGCCGGGCATCAAGACGTGCCATATCGCCCATGCCAAGGAATTGCTCGGCGTGCCCAAAAAGCCCCGTACCACAACGCGCCCTCGTAAATACCCCTGCCCCCCGGAAAAGCTGCCGCTCATCCGTCAGGCCTTCCTCGCACTGGGCTTGCTGCCGCCGGGAAGCGGCCAGTAAGCTCTGCCCGCATCCTTTCCCCTTGCTCCACTAGCGCGGCGGCGTCTTCCCGACTCATGCGCGGGCCGTGGTGTCCTTCCAGCCGTATCCACCAGCGGGTGGCGCGGTAATCCGCGGCCGGACGTGCCCGCCCGCGTCCGGAGCGGTGATGCGCTGATGTCTCACTTCCTGCATGGCGTCACTTCCCCGCACAGCGGGCAAAGCCAGCGCGGGCCGTCGGGGCCGAAGACGCAGCGCAGGGCGTGGCCGCAGACCGGGCACGTCCGCCCGGGCAGTCTACACCGCATAGCTCACCTCCACGGCCTGCACGGCCTCCACGCTTTCCGCAGCGGCCACGGCGGCCAGCAGTTCGTCCCGGCGGGCGGCGTGGGTCTGGCGCACGAAAGCCAGCCCTTCGGCGTCATCCACGGCAAAGAGGGCCGCACCGATGCTCACGTCCTGCGCGGTCGGACTGTCCACGGGCATGGTGAGGGAGGCGGCCAGGGCGGCGTCGTAGCCGGACTGGATCTCGGCGGTCTTGGCGGCCTTGGCATCGGGCAGCGCGCGGGCGGTGGCTTCTCTGGCGGCGTCTTCTTCCCGTCGGGTTTTTTCCGCCTGCCAGGCGGTCACAAAGGGCGCGACCTGCGTTGCGTAGTCGGCAGCGGTGAGCGGCTGGTTGGGACGACCGTCCGTCCATTCGGTATGCCCGCTTTCGCCCTTCCATTGCAGGGCGTGCAGGCCTTCCGGGGCCGAAAACTCAAGCAGCAGGGCCTCACCGTCCACGATGATGAGGCGGTCAGCGGGGACAACGGTAAC
>DWYJ01000046.1 GCA_019118745.1 Candidatus Desulfovibrio gallistercoris
GGCATCGACAGCAGAGCGCGACCGCAAGGCGGCCGCAGGCCGTGCCCGTTAGGCGACAAGGGAGCCTTACGGGCATCGACAGCAGAGCGCGACCGCAAGGCGGCCGCAGGCCGTGCCCGTTAGGCGACAAAGGAGCCTTACGGGCATCGACAGCAGAGCGAGGGGGTTCCCTTCCCCTCAAACAACCGCGCACAATGTCAACAGGCCCTCGCCGCGGCGCGCCGCATCGCCCGCCGCACGGCACAACTTGAAGGAAGGATCATGGCTCACAGCAAGGTAATCATCATCGACTACGGCTCGCAGGTCACCCAGCTCATCGCCCGCCGGGTGCGTGAGGCCGGCGTCTACTCCGAAATCCATGCCTGCAACGTCACCGCCGCTCAGGTGGCGGCCATGCAGCCTCAGGCCGTCATCCTTTCCGGCGGCCCGGCCAGCGTGGGCGAGGCCGACGCCCCCGCACTGGATCGCGGCTTCCTGGAACTGGGCGTGCCCGTACTGGGCATTTGCTACGGCATGCAGCTGCTTGCCCACAACCTCGGCGGGCAGCTTGCCCAGTCCGAGACGCGCGAATACGGCCCCGCCGATCTGACCCTGGCCGCTCCCTGCGCCCTCTGGGAAGGACTGGACGACTCCGCCCCCAGCCGCGTCTGGATGAGCCACGGGGACAAGGTCCTCGTGCCGCCGCCGGGCTTCACGGTCACCGGCCGTACGCCGACCCTCGACGTGGCGGCCATGGCCGACGAGTCCCGCCGCATCTACGCCGTGCAGTTCCATCCCGAAGTGCATCACAGCGTGGACGGCGAGCAGATGCTGCGCAACTTCCTCTTCAAGGTCTGCCGCATCACGCCGGACTGGAGCATGTCCTCCTTCGTGGAGCGCGTGGTGAAGGAAATGGCCGAAAAGATCGGCGACAAGCATGTGGTCTGCGCCCTTTCCGGCGGCATCGACTCCACCGTGGTCGCCGTGCTGCTGCACAAGGCCATCGGGCATCGCCTGCACTGCATCTTTGTGGACAACGGCCTGCTGCGCCTCAATGAAGGGGAACAGGTCGTCAGCTACCTGCGCGAACATTTCGACCTCAATCTCACCTTCGTCCAGGCCCAGAAGCGCTTCCTCGACCTGCTCAAGGGCGTGGAAGACCCGGAAAAGAAGCGCAAGATCATCGGGCATACCTTCATCGACATCTTCGATGAAGAAGCCAAGAAGCTCCCCGAAGTGGAATACCTCGCGCAGGGCACGCTCTACCCCGACGTCATCGAGTCCGTTTCCCACAAGGGGCCCAGCGCGGTCATCAAGAGCCACCACAACGTGGGCGGCCTGCCCGAGACCATGAAGCTCAAGCTTGTGGAGCCGCTGCGTGAACTCTTCAAGGACGAAGTCCGCAAGGTGGCCGCCGAGCTGGGCATGCCGGATTCCATCGTCTGGCGTCACCCCTTCCCCGGACCGGGCCTTGCCATCCGCGTCCTGGGCGAGATCACCGAAGAGCGCCTGCACATCCTGCGGCAGGCGGACAAGATCGTGCAGGAGGAGCTGCGCGAGTCCGGCTGGTACCGCAAGGTCTGGCAGGGCTTCGCCGTGCTGCTGCCCCTGAAGACCGTGGGCGTCATGGGCGACGGACGCACCTATGAACACGTCATCGCCCTGCGCGTGGTGGACAGCGTGGACGCCATGACCGCCGACTGGGCCCGCCTGCCGGCCGATCTGCTGGCCCGCATGTCCGGCCGCATCATCAATGAGGTCAAGGGCGTCAACCGCGTGGTCTACGACGTCTCCTCCAAGCCGCCGAGCACCATCGAATGGGAGTAACCTCCCGGAGATGCCCGGCCTCACGGCATGACGGCGGGGAAGGCGGAGCGCTGGCTCCCCTTCCCCGCTTTTTCGTTGCGCCGCGGGCCACCCGGCGCGCCATGCCGCAGGGAAACATGCGTTTACATTGCCCGCCTTTACATCGGCCCCTTGCTGGGCTAACCTCCTCTCTCTGCCGCCGCCTGCCCTGCGAAGCTCTGCCGGGTGAAGGCGGATGCGACCGCCGGGCCGGTTCCGCACGGACGGACGCACGGCCCGGAATACGCGCCATCCGCGACCAGCGGGGCGCAAGAACGCGACGACAGGGGGTCACATGTTCGGAATCGGCAGCACGGAACTTCTGGTCATTCTGCTGGTGGCGCTGGTGGTGCTGGGCCCCAAGAGCCTGGCCGGCGTCTCCCGCACGCTGGGCAAGGCCATGGGGGAGTTTCGCCGGGTCTCCACAGATTTTCAGCGCACGCTGAATGCGGAAGTGGCCCGCGAGGAAGAAGAGGAAAAACAGCGCAAGAGCGCTGCGGCCGCGTCTGCGCCCTCCGCTCCTTCTGAAAGGGAAACGGCGGACGCCGCCCGCCGGACGGAAACTGCCGGGCAGAGCGCCGAAGCTGCCACGCTGGACACCACGGCCCGGCCATCGGCTGCGCCCGACGCGGCCGTGCCCCCACAGGGCAGCCCGCTGGAAAAGGCTGTAGCCGCCACACGGGCCGCCGCGCAGGCTGGCCCGGCGGCATCCGAAGCCGCATCTTCCGGGAGCGAGCGCGCATGAGTGGTGAACAGTCTCAGGATATGACCAAGGCCGCCGGTGACGCCGTCCGGCAGGAAGATCCCGCCATGACCGCCCCTGCGGTGGAGGAGCGTCCCCGTCCTGACGCCGTGCCGCTCGTCACGGCCGGTGCGGAAGAGAGCTCCGGGTCGGAAGACGCTGCCGGTCAGGAAGAGTACGCAGCCATCCGCGCGGCCACGCTGGCCATGAGCGGCGCGCCCGACCATACGTCGTCGACGGAAGGCGAACCCGCCGGAGGAGAGACGGCCCCCGCGCCGTCGACAGCGCAGGAGACCGGGCCCGCTGCCGAAGCTGCGCAGGGACAGGACAGCCCGCTGATCATCCAGGACGGCAGCCCGGACGTGCTGGCCGCCCAGGCTGAAGGGACCTCGCCCGAAGAGCGGACGGACACGGACGCCGCTGCCGAGACGACATCTGACGCCGCCGGAGAAGCGAGCGCTGCCCCGTCGGAAAACGCCGCCGTGCCCGCCACCGGCGGCGATGGCGGCGATCAGCCGCCTGCCCAGCCCCCTGCGGACGAAGAAGAAACGCCGGACCCTTCCGAAAAGCCCATGAGCTTGCTGGATCATCTCAATGAGATGCGCTGGCGGCTGGTACGCTGCCTCATTGCCGCCGCTGTGGGCTTCTGCGTCTGCTGGGCCTTCGTGGAACCCATCTTTGCCGTGCTGGTCAAACCGCTGCTGGCCGTGCTGCCCGACGGCGGCAACGCCATGTACAGCACCATGCCGGAAGCCTTCTTCATCCGCATGTTCGTGGCCTGCATCGCCGGGGTCTTCCTGGCCAGTCCGGTCATCTTCTATCAGATCTGGGCCTTCATCTCGCCGGGCCTCTATGAAGAGGAAAAACTCTTCATCGTGCCCGTGGCCATCATCTCGGCCGTCTTCTTCGTGGGCGGGGCCCTGTTCTGCTACAACATCGTCTTCCCCTTCGCCTTCCAATTCTTCATGAGCTACAATACGGAGCAGATCCGCGTCATGCCGCGCATCAGCGACTACGTGGACTTCGTCCTGAAACTGCTCATCGCCTTTGGCCTCATCTTCGAGATGCCGCTCTTCGCCTTTTTCCTCTCGCGCATGGGGGTGCTCACGGCGGGCATGATGCGGCGGGCCCGGCGCTACGCCATCCTGGGCATCTTCATCGTGGCGGCCATCCTGACGCCGCCGGACGTGCTGTCGCAGCTGCTCATGGCCGTTCCCATGCTGGTGCTCTATGAGATCAGCGTCATCGTGGCGGCAGTGTTCGGCAAGAAGAAAAAGACGGCGGAACCCGCGGACGGCGGCGAGGACGAAAACGAGCCGCAAGACGGCGAACGCAGCACGGGAGAACAGGCATGACGACGGACATCCGCAGCGCCGAACGCAGCCGCTGCAGCAAGGAAACGGACATCAGCCTGCGGCTGGTGCTGGATGGTGAGGGCAAGGTGGACGTGCAGACCGGCTTTGGTCTGCTGGATCACATGCTGCATCTGACCTTTTTCTGGGCCGGCATGGACCTACACCTGCGCTGCCGCGGCGACCTGCACATCGACGCGCACCACAGCGCCGAGGACATCGCCCTCGTGCTCGGTCAGGCCCTGCTGGAAGCGCTGGGCGACCGCAAAGGCATAGAGCGTGTGGGCTACGGCCGCGTGCCCATGGATGAGGCCCTTGCCGAAGTCACCCTCGATCTCTCCGGCCGCCCCTGGCTGGAATGGCGCGGGGACGAGCTGCTGCCGCCGGTCATTGCCGGTGAGGAGCGCGATCTCTGGCGCGAGTTCTACAAATCCCTTGCCGCCGGCGCGCGTTGCAATGTGCACATCGCCCTGCTCTACGGCAAGAATGGTCATCACCTGCTGGAGTCGGTAGCCAAGGGGCTGGGAATGGCCCTGCGCCAGGCTGTCCGGCGTACCGGCACCGTCATCAGAAGCACCAAGGGAGGTCTGGACTGATGCGTTCCCGTCTCACCATCATGACGCTGCTGGCGCTCTGCCTCGCGCTCTTTTCCCTGGGTTGCACCAAGCAGCCCCGCACAACGGCGGACATCCCCCGCTCGCTCTCTCCGTCCTACAGCATCGCGGTGGCGCCCTTTACCCAGCCCACCAGTACGAGCCAGCTCATCGTGGGCGAGATCCCCAGGGATCAGGGACGCATTGCGCCGGAGATGCTGCCTGCGCTGGACAGGACGCTGCGCGACGTGCTGCTGACCGAGACCAAACGTCAGTACACCTTTGTGCCCCGGCACGCGCCTCTGCCCGACAAGATGCGCTACCATGACTCCAACCAGCCGCAGGCCCTGCCCGCCTGGGCCGCCTTTGCCAAGAGCCTCAAGACGGATCTGCTGCTGGTGCCGCAGGTGCTCAACTGGCACCCGCGCGAAGGCTCCCGCGCTGGGGTGACGCGCCCTGCCCATGTGCGGGTGGAGTTTTTCCTGATCAATGCCCGGCAGGGGACCATACTCGACCGCTCGGTCTATGATGTGGAACAGACCAGTCTGACGAGCAATCTTCTCGAGATCGGCGACTTCCTCAAGCGTCAGGCGGGCTGGGCCACGGCCGACGAACTGGCGCGCGAAGGCATGGTCAAGGCCGTAAAGGACATGACGCTATGATCATCTTTCCCGCAGTAGACATCCAGGACGGCAAGGCTGTGCGCCTGCGCCAGGGCCGCGCCGACGACAGCACCATCTTTTCTCCCGATCCTGTAGCCGCCGCACGGCACTGGCAGGAGCAGGGAGCCCGCTGGCTCCATGTGGTCGATCTGGACGGCGCGTTCGACGGCCTGCCCCGCAGCCGCGACATCGTGCGCGCCATCTGCTCCGCGCTGGACATTCCCGTCCAGCTCGGCGGCGGCATCCGCAGCGAACAGATCGCGGAGGCCTATCTGGACGCCGGAGTGGAACGCCTCATCATCGGGACGCTGGCGCTGGAACAGCCGGAGGCCTTTGCCGCCCTGTGCCGCCGATTTCCCGGCCGCATCGGCGTTTCGCTGGATGCCGAGGGCGGACGCCTCAAGACCAAGGGCTGGGTGGCCGATGCCGGCCTGAGCGTGGACGACGTGCTCCCCCGCCTGCTTGGCGACGGCGCGGCCTTCATCATCTATACGGATATCGAACGGGACGGCATGCAGACCGGGGTCAACCTCCCGGCTCTGACCCATCTGGCCGAAGCCTCCACCGTGCCGGTCATTGCCGCTGGCGGCGTCGCCACCCTGGCGGACGTGCAGGCCCTCTACCCCCTGAGCCGGACGGCCCGCCTTCAGGGAGCCATCAGCGGGCGCGCCCTCTATGAAGGGACACTTGATCTGAAGCAGGCCAACGACTGGATCGACGCGCAAAGCTAGGCGTCGGTTTTTTTGCTGGAGAAAGGGGAACCCCTTTCGCCAGGGTCTGTCAACACCATTTGCTGTCTGTTTGGGGGGAAGGGAAACCTGCTCTGCTGTCGATGCCCGTAAGGCTCCTTTGTCGCCTAACGGGCACGGCCCTGCGGACCGCCTTTCGGTCGCTCCCTTCCCCCCGTCCCCCCATCCCTTCCCCAAACGCGCTTTAGAGCACTGCGAGGCGGCAGCACAGCGTATCACGGTGGAAGTCAGCCTTCCTTTTTTTGCCATACGCGCCCGCCCCGGACGCAAGGATGCCGCACATTGCAGTCCATCCCGGCCTGTGCTAACCTATATCCATGTTTTTTGCCGGAACCTTCCCTCCTTACCGGGCTTTCCATGCCTGCCGGGACGAACGCTACTGGCGTTCCTGTCTCTAAGTCTTCTCTCGTTATACGTCATTCGCTGCGCTGACGCATGGCGCACGCGTCCCGCATCTGTCGTGTGGAGCGGCAGCTTATGCAGTTGCGTCCATTCGTGCGCTTTGCCCGTAAAAAGAAAAACGCGAGGCGGCGACACCTCGCGGCCCAACGTGAGCGGAAAACCGCGTTTTCCGCGAAACGACAGGCCGTATGGCTTGAAACGCAACGCGTTTCAAACGAAAAACGTTCTATAACGAGAGGAAAAAATCATGACGCCAACACGTCCTTACCACTGGTTCTGCCTGCTGGCGGCCATTTTTCTTGAAGTGGGCGGCTCCACCATCATGAAGCTGTCCCAGCAGTGGGGCTTTGCCCACGCGGCCCTGCTGGGCCTTGTCATCATGTGGCTTTGTATCGGCCTGTCCTATTACTTTCTTTCACTTTCCACCACCGGTTTGCCTGTGGGCGTGGCTTTTGCCTTCTGGGAAGGGTTTGGGCTGACGCTGGTGACGCTGGCCGGTTTTCTGGTGCTGGGCGAGCAGCCCAGCCTGCCCCGACTGCTGGGCTTGTGCTGCGTGCTGGGCGGCGCGCTGCTGGTGCACAAGGGCACCAGTCACGGCGACGCCGACACGGAGGAGGCCCGCCATGCCTGATACGCTCATTCCTCTGCTGCTTGTGCTGGCCGCCGCCATGCTGGATGTGCTGGCCAATCTGCTGCTGGCCCGCAGTGAGGGTTTCCGCCGCCGTCTTCCCGGCATCCTTGCGCTGCTGGGGGTGGGGCTGGCCTTCTATTGTCTGTCGCTGGCCGTGCGCACGCTGGATCTGTCCGTGGCGTACGCCATGTGGGGGAGTTTCGGCATTCTGGGCACTTCCCTGGGCGGCTGGCTCTTCTTCAGGCAGCGGCTCCGGCCCTGCGCCTTTGCCGGCATCGCCCTGCTCATAGCGGGCATGATCCTGCTGCATCAGGCCTGAGCCACCATCACGCCGCACCCGCACGGAAGACGTGCCTACCAATATCTACAGGCCGGACAGCAAAAACTGTTCGGCCTGTTCTTTTAGAGCATTTTCAGTTTGAAACGCTTTGCGTCCAAACCATACGGCCTGTCGTTTCTCGGAAAAACACGGCTTTTCCGCTCAATTCTGGCCGGACTGCGCTTGTGTCAGCTTGCAAGGACAAAACGCTCTCTACTGCGCCAGGCTGGCTTGCGGTCAGGCGACGCCTGCCCATGCCGAGATGATCTGCGTCTGGACAAGTAAGGTTTTTTGGAAGGGAGGGGTTCGGGGAGGGGAACCTTTTGTCCACAAAAGGTTCCCCCCCGAAAAAGCACAGCGACGGCTTATGCCTTACTGCGCGGGCTGGTGCTTGTCGCCGCTTTCGTGCTTCATGGCGCCGGCGCGCAGCGACAGATAGATGGGCTGCGCCGTGCCTTCGCCGGAAAAGATGGCGTCCCGCGACGCATCCAGCGCATGGGGCAGCACTTCGTCCACATGCTCCACAAAGATGATCTCCAGATCCTTGAGCACCTCGTCCGGCACTTCCTTGAGATCCTTCTCATTGTCGCGAGGCATGATGACGCAGCGTATGCCGCTGCGGCGCGCGGCCAGCAGCTTTTCCCGCAGGCCGCCGATGGGCAGCACCCGGCCGCGCAGCGAGATCTCCCCGGTCATGGCCACGTCGTTGCGCACGGGGATGCCCAGCAGGGCCGACGTGATGGACGTGGCCAGCGTGATGCCGGCCGACGGCCCGTCCTTGGGCGTGGCCCCTGCCGGCACGTGCACATGGATGTCCACCTTGCGGTGGAAGCGCGGGTCGAGGCCGAAGACCTCAGCACGCGAGCGCACATAGCTCAGGGCGGCGCGGGCCGACTCCTTCATGACGTCGCCCAGCTGGCCCGTGGTCACCACCTGCCCGGAACCGCTCATGAGGCTGGTCTCCACCAGCAGGATCTCCCCGCCGCGCTGATTGTAGGCCAGCCCGGCGCATACGCCCACCTGCGGCTCGCTCTCGCGTTCCTCGTGACGGTAGCGCTTGACGCCCAGCATGGCGGGCAGGCTCTGGCGGGAGATGGTCACGCACTTGTTCAGATCGCCCTCCTCCACCAGACGGATGGCCGTCTTGCGGCAGAGCGCGCCTATCTCGCGCTCCAGGTTGCGCACGCCCGCTTCACGGGTGTAGGAGCGGATGATCTCCAGCAGGGCGTTCTCGGAAAGACGAATATTATGTTCCTTAAGACCGTGCTCCTCGATCTGGCGCGGCAACAGGAAGTTGCGGGCGATGTGGCGCTTTTCCGTCTCCAGATAGCTGTTCAGCTCGATGATCTCCATACGGTCCAGCAGCGGCGCCGGGATGGAGTGCAGGGAGTTGGCCGTGGTGATGAAGAAGACCTTGGACAGATCGTATTCCAGATCAAGGTAATGATCCATGAAGGTGGCATTCTGTTCCGGGTCCAGCACCTCCAGCAGGGCCGAGGCCGGGTCGCCGCGGTAGTCGGAGCTCATCTTGTCGATCTCGTCCAGACAGAACAGCGGGTTATTGAATTTGACCCGCTTGAGGGACTGGATGATCTTGCCCGGCAGTGCCCCCACATAGGTGCGGCGATGGCCGCGGATCTCGGCCTCGTCCCGCACGCCGCCCAGCGCCAGGCGCACATAGTCGCGCCCGGTGGCCTTGGCGACGGATTTGGCCAGCGAGGTCTTGCCCACGCCGGGCGGGCCCACGAGGCAGAGGATGGGCCCCTTCAGGCCGTTGGACAGCTTCTGCACGGCCAGATATTCGAGGATGCGCTCCTTGGGCTTTTCCAGACCGAAGTGGTCGCCGTCAAGGATGGCGCGGGCCTTCTCGATGTCGATATCCACTTCCTTGAGATCGCACCACGGCAGATCCAGGATCCAGTCCACATAGTTGCGCACCACGGTATATTCCGCGGCGGAAGGCGGCATGGCCCGCAGCTTCTTGACTTCGGAAAGGGCCTTTTCGCGGGCTTCCTCAGGCATGTTGCGGGCGCGCAGCTTCTGCTCCAGCTCGTCCATCTCGGCCTGCGGGTCGTCGTCGCGGCCCATCTCCTTGTTGATGGCCTTGATCTGCTCGCTGAGGTAGTACTCGCGCTGGTTGCGCTCCATCTGCACCTTGACGCGGTTCTTGATGCGCTTTTCCATGCTGACGAGCGCCACCTCGCCCTGGAGCAGCTCATACACCTTCTCCAGCCGCTCGGTGACGTCGGTCAGTTCCAGCGCTTCCTGCTTGCGGCGGTAATCCACCTTGAGGTGCGGCAGCACGGCGTCCGCCAGCGCGCCGGGATCACGCTGGGCCAGGATGGCCAGCACGGCCTCCTGCGAGATCTTCTTGTTGCCCTTGGCGTATTCTTCCAGCGATTCGTGCACGGCCCGGACCAGCGCCTCCCGCTCTTCGGGGCGGCTCTCGGTTTCCGGCAGGTCCTCCACCTGCACCAGCGGGCAGGAAGCGGAATCCAGCAGGCTGCGCCAGACGGCCCTGTTCATGCCTTCGAACAGCACCTTGATGGTGCCGTCCGGCAGGCGCAGCATCTGCAACACCTTGCAGACCACGCCCACGGCGTACAGGTCGTCCCCGCCGGGGCGCTCAACCTCCGCTTCCTTCTGGGAGACCAGGAAAATGTATTTGCCGAATTTCGCCTGCGCTTCCTCAATGGCCTTGATGGAGGCCTCCCGCCCCACGAAGAGCGGCATGATGGAGCGCGGGAACATCACCACTTCCCGCAGGGGCATGAACGGCAGGGTCTGCGCCGGGCCGGCGCCGTACTGGAATGCGGACATAGGTTATCCTCATGATCCCTCACGCGGCGGGCGGCCCCAGGCCGCCCGCGCGTGTTCATCGCAATGAAAATGCCACCACGCCGGGCCATGCACAGGCATGCCCCGACGCCAAGGATGTCAAACGGTCTGATCTTCCAGCGCCTCGGCCGGGAAATCGCCGTCGTCCGCATACAGCAGGACAGGCTCCTTGCCCTTTTCGATCACGGCCTGATTGATGAGGCAGCCCTTGACGTCGGGCAGGGACGGCAGCTTGAACATGATGTCCAGCATGATGCGTTCCATCACGTTGCGCAGGCCGCGCGCGCCGGTCTTGCGCTCGATGGCCTTGTGGGCAATGGCCTTGAGGGCGTTGGTCGTGAAGCGCAATTGCACGTTGTCCAGCTCGAACAGCTTCTGGTACTGCCGCACCAGCGCGTTCCGGGGCTCGGTGAGGATGCGCACCAGATCCGGCTCGTCCAGCTCGTCCACGTGGGTAATGATCGGGATACGGCCCACGAATTCGGGGATGAGGCCGAACTTCACCAGATCCTGCGGATGGATCTTTTCCAGCAGTTCCGAAAGCGGCATGCCCTTGCTGCTGCGCACATGCGCGCCAAAGCCCATAGCCCCGCCGCTCACACGGGATTCCACGATCTTGTCCAGCCCCACGAAGGCCCCGCCCACGATGAACAGGATATTGCTCGTGTTCATGCGGATGAATTCCTGCTGGGGATGCTTGCGGCCCCCCTTGGGCGGGATGTTGGCCTCGGTACCTTCGATGATCTTGAGCAGGGCCTGCTGCACGCCTTCGCCGGAAACGTCGCGGGTGATGGACGGCCCGTCGCTCTTGCGGGAGATCTTGTCGATCTCGTCGATGTAGATGATGCCCTTGCTGGCCGCCTCCAGATCATAGTCGGCGTTCTGCAGGAGCTGCACGAGGATGTTCTCCACATCCTCGCCCACATAGCCCGCTTCGGTCAGCGTCGTGGCGTCGGCGATGGCAAAGGGCACCCGCAGGACCTTGGCCAGCGTCTTGGCCAGCAGGGTCTTGCCGCTGCCGGAAGGGCCCACCAGCAGGATGTTGCTTTTTTCCAGCTCGACGTCGTCGCCCAGGGCATCGGCGTAGAAGACCCGCTTGTAATGATTGTGGACAGCGACCGAAAGGATCTTCTTGGCGTCATGCTGCCCGATGACGTATTCGTCGAGGCGCTCCTTGATCTCCTGCGGGGAGAGCAGGCGCTCCGGGGAATCGTCATGCTCCAGCCTGTCCCGTGCGATGAGTTCGCCGCAGGCCTTGATGCACTGATCGCAGATGCAGGCGTTCTCCTGCGTGATCATGTTGTTGACTGCGCTTTCGGGACGGCCGCAGAAGGAACAGCGCAGCTCCTGTCTCTTGTCGGTCGGCGTGTTGTCGGACATGGCTAGTTCTTTTCCTCCAGATCGCGGCGGGAGACCAGCACGCGGTCGATGATGCCCAGCTCGAGCGCCTCCTCAGGCGTAAGGAACTTGTCGCGTTCCGTGGCGCTGACGATGGTTTCGTAACTCTGGCCGGAATGCTCGGCCAGCAGCCTGTTCAGGCGCTCCTTGATGCGCAGGATCTCACGAGCGTGGATCTCGATATCGGTGGCCTGCCCCTGATAGCCGCCCAGCGGCTGATGGATCATGATCTGGCTGTTGGGCAGCGCGAAACGCATCCCCGGCTTGCCGGCGGAAAGAAGGAAGGCCCCCATGCTGGCGGCCCGCCCCATGCACACCGTGGTCACGGGGGAGGTGATGTAGCGCATGGTGTCGTAGATGGCGAGACCGGCCGTGACGGAGCCGCCCGGCGAGTTGATGTAGAGGTTGATCTCCTGCTCAGGGTCCTGCGACTCCAGGAAAAGCAGCTGCGCGCAGATCAGCGACGCCACGGCATCCGTGACCTCGCTGCTCAGCAGCACGATGCGGTCCTTGAGCAGACGGGAATAGATGTCGTAGGACCGCTCGCCCCGACCCGTATTTTCGATGACAAAGGGAATCTGATAGGCCTGCATGAAACTTCCTCGCTGGTGGGAAAGTGATGTCCGTCAGGTACCGGGGCGCTCCTCCGGCAGGCTGAAAACTCCGACAACGCCGCACCTTGCGGTGCGGCGTTGTCTATACCGGCACGGCGCGGATGCCTACTCGGCCTTGCCGGCCGTATCTTTCTTGACAGGCGTGATTTCCTTCATGGGCTCGACTTCCTTGACGGAGGCCTTGGCAAAGGCGGCCTCCATCCCCTTGTCGGCCAGCAGACGGTCCCGCATGGTGTGGATCATGCCGGTGCGCTCATAGGCTTCGCGCACCTTGCGGTAATCCTCGCCCGTCTGGATGCAGATGCGGTAAAGCTGGTTATCCAGCTCGGCCTGGGTGACGCTCAGGCCTTCCTTGCGGGCGATGGACAGCAGCAGTACCTGGATGCGGGTCAGCTCCTCGGCCTGCTTGTACATATCCTTGCGGAGTTCTTCTTCGCTCTTGCCCAGATCGGCAAGCTTCTTGCCCTGCTGCTCCAGGCGGGCCGCCGTTTCGGCGATGAGCGTGCGGATCTGCATGTCCAGCAGGCTCTCCGGCAGCGGGAACTCCAGACCGGCCAGCATCTTGTCCAGCATCTTCTTCTGCGCGGCGCTGCGCACGGCGTTCTCACGGCTGTGGGCGTAGCTGTCGCGGATGCTCGCGCGCAGCTTCTCCATGCTTTCCGCACCCACCTGCTTGGCCAGTTCGTCGTTGATCTCCGGCAGCTTGCGCTGCTTGATGGCGTGCACGGTCACCCGGATCTTCAGGGTCTTGCCGGCCAGGCTGGCGGCGGGGAAGTTATCCGGGAACGCGATATCGCCTTCGCCGGTCTGGCCGACCTTCACGGTCTTGACCAGCTTTTCAAATTCATCGAGCGCCTGCCCTTCCCCAAGGGGGAGATCGAAATTGTCGGTCTTGAGCTCGTCGATGGCCTTGCCGTCTTCAAAAGCTTCAAAGCTGATATGGGCCACCTGGCCGTCCACGGCAGGACCTTCCCCGGCAACGTCGAGCAGTTCGGCACGGTCGCGGCGGATGCGTTCGATGACGGCGTCCACCTCTTCATCGCTCACCACGGCCTTTTCCTTTTCCACTTCCATGCCTTCATAGACCGGCAGTTCGAAAGTGGGCAGCACTTCAAATTCGACGCTGAAACTGAGCCCCTTGCCGCGCGCCAGCGCGCCGCCGTCATCCACGAACTGGATGCCGGAGATGGGTTCCAGAGCGGCCTTGGCGAGGGCTTCGCCGACCTTGGCGTTGACCAGCGCCTGGTGGGCTTCCTGATAGATGTGATCCTGGAAACGCTTCTCCACCACCGAAGCAGGCACCTTGCCCTTGCGGAAACCGTCAATCTGCACGGATTTGCGGTAGTAGGCCACGGAACGCGCTATGGCGTCATCCACGTCACTGGCTTCGGCAACAATGCTGATTTTCCTTTTGACCGGCGAAAGTTCTTCAATGGTATATTCCACAGGGCGCTCCTTGGGCGATTTTTTCTCCCGTCTGCCTCACCGGCCGCGGTCTCGCGGGCCATGCCGGCTTACTGCAGAGGGAACCGTCTCTGCTACCATAAAGAGCAGGGCAACACAAGCCCGGCGCATCCGCAGCTCTGGGGCGGCAAAAAACGGTCTGTCCGGCGTCGTAAGTAGCGCATCCCCTCCCCTGCTGACGGCTTCGTCTTGCCGCGGGCGAGGCCTCACAGAGCAGGTCGGGACGGTGCGGACCGTACAGCGACGACAGGATGCGATAGGAAAAAAGCAGGGAGGAAGGTAAGCGTTGCGACATGCTGCCGAGGCAAGCAGCTGGAAGCTTTACCCTAGGGTCAGGACTCATTATTTCCATACGCTTCAAAAAAGAGTAGGTATGGAGACGGAGGTTACCATGTCTACTCTTTTTTATCTTTCATCTGCTCAAATGGATACCATCCGCCCTTTCTTTCCTCGCTC
>DWYJ01000047.1 GCA_019118745.1 Candidatus Desulfovibrio gallistercoris
CCGTCCAGCACGCGCAGGGAACGTTCCACTTCGATGGTGAAGTCCACGTGGCCGGGGGTGTCGATGATGTTGATGCGGCAGTCCTTCCAGAAGCAGGTGGTGGCGGCGGAGGTGATGGTGATGCCGCGCTCCTGTTCCTGCTCCATCCAGTCCATGGTGGATTCGCCGTCGTGGGTCTCGCCGATCTTGTGCGACACGCCGGTGTAGAAAAGGATACGCTCGGTGGTGGTGGTCTTGCCGGCGTCGATATGGGCCATGATGCCGATATTGCGCTGTTTGTCTACGGCTACGGTGCGGGACACGGTCTTCCTCCCTGAGGGGATTATGGCTGTTTGATGCGTGAATCAACACCGCGCCCTTGCGGGCGCGGTGTGCTCTCTACGTGGATTACGGGTGCGCGGATTACCAGCGGTAGTGGGCGAAGGCCTTGTTGGCTTCGGCCATACGGTGGGTGTCTTCGCGCTTCTTCACCGCGCCGCCGCGGCCGTTGTAGGCATCCAGCAGTTCGGCGGAAAGCTTGGAGGTCATGCCCTTCTCGCCGCGCGAGCGGGCATAGTTGATCAGCCAGCGGATAGACAGGGAGACCTGACGCTCAGGACGCACTTCCATCGGCACCTGATAGGTGGCGCCGCCCACACGGCGGGCCTTGACTTCCAGATGCGGCTTGACGTTTTCCAGCGCCTTCTCGAAGGCGCGCATGGGATCTTCACCGGTCTTTTCGGCGAGATTCTCGAGCGAGCTGTAGAAAATCCTTTCAGCCGCGCCCTTCTTGCCGTCGTACATGAGACGGTTGACGAACTTGGTCACGAGGCGGCTGTTGTACAGCGGATCGGGCAGAACTTCCCTCTTCGGGACAGGACCTTTACGGGGCATGATATTCTCCTTGAAAAGGCAGCAGTTGCGGCGTCACCAGCCCCGCAGCGCCGGCGCGCTCCGGGCGCGGCCAGACGTTGCATGACGTACGCCGTGCGCAAAAAAGACTACTTCGGACGCTTGGCGCCGTACTTGGAACGGCTCTTGCGGCGATCGGACACGCCGGAGGTGTCAAGGGTACCGCGCACGATGTGGTAACGCACACCGGGCAAGTCCTTGACGCGGCCGCCGCGGATGAGCACCACGGAGTGTTCCTGAAGGTTGTGACCTTCACCGGGGATGTAGGCCGTCACTTCGATACCGTTGGTCAGGCGCACACGGGCGACCTTACGCAGAGCCGAGTTCGGCTTTTTCGGGGTGGTGGTGTACACGCGGGTGCACACGCCGCGGCGCTGCGGGCAGGCCTGCAGGGCCGGGGTCTTCTTGCGCTTCACCACCGCTTTCCGCTCGATGCGGATGAGCTGGTTGATAGTAGGCATGGATTCCTCCAGATATTCTTGACCACGTTGGGACGGCAGGCACCACGCCGATACCGTCCAGAGCGGCGAACCATACGTAATTTGGCAAAATCTGTCAAGCGGCGCGGCCCGCGGGCGTCACGGCCTGCGGGGCGCTCAGTACCTGCCGCCGTAGTCGCGGGGCAGGCGGCAGCGCGGCGGGAAGTCCCCTTCCAGTTCCAGCAGCGGCTGCCGCAGCAGCATCTCGCAGATGCCGGGCATGAGGCCGTCGTCCCAGGGGATGATGTCGTAGATCTCGCCGGGGCCGCCCAGCGGATGTTCCGTGACGACGCCCCTGTCGTCCAGATGATAGAGCATGAGCCCGCCGCCTTCGGTCTGGTGGCGCTGCGAGGAGCCGCCCAGCAGCCAGCCGTCCGGCAGGCGCAGGCAGCCGCGCAAAAAGTGGCTGCTCGTGATCTTCCAGCGCTGCACTTCATGCAGGAGGCCGTGTTCGTCCTCCCGGAAGCGGAAGAATTCGCCGCTGGCCGAGGAACAGCAATAGACGTCGCCTTCATGGACGTAGAGGGAGTGGGGGCAGTTCAGGCCGCCGGCCACGATGCGGGCCAGGGTGTGCCCCTGATGGCGGCGCAGGTGGAAGATGAGGCCCCAGCCCTCTTTTTTCCAGGCCAGGGAGGAGCGTTTCCAGCGGTCGAACGGCTGATGGTTGAAAGCCGAGGCCAGCACGCCGTCGCCCCAGGGCACGAAGTCGTTGAGGTGGATGGCGTCCAGCGGCAGCGTGTCGCCCCAGCCTTCCAGCGGCGAGAGGGCAAGGCTGGCCGGGCCGCCGCTATGCAGCAGGATGCGGGAATTGCCGGTATCGGCGATGCCCAGCAGAGAGCCGCCCAGCGGCTTCACGCTGTGGGCCAGATTCTCGTGGGGGCCGGGCAGGCGCACCGCTTCGAGACCGTCGGCGTCCAGCCGTTGCAGCATGCTGTCCGAGGCCACGTAGAGCGCTCCTTCATGACGGCAGACGCCGCAGACGCGCAGCACGTTGCCGGGGCAGTACCAGAAAGCCTGCCGCTGTTCCACATCATATCCGACCAGGGAGACGGCGCTGTTGACGCAGCCCAGCAAAACCCGCATGACGACTCCTTGTGCGCGGCAGGGATCGGCAGCGGCGCGTGCGCGCCCGCTCCGCCGTGTCAGCGCAGATCAAACAGTTTCTTGAGCGAAAGCAGAAAGGCTGCCATCCCCAGCAGCACGGCAAGCACCACGATGCGGCAGAGCCACAGCGCCGCATAGCCCAGAAAGACGCCGACCGCCGCCGCGAGGATGAAGCGTATGGCGGCATTGATGATGCCGGGCCTGCCGGAGGTCCAGCGTACGGCCAGAAAGCCGACGCCGCACAGCAGGATCAGTCCTAAAACGATGGCGTACACAGGGGTCCCTCCGGCTGTCGTCGTGTCCCCGCCGGGCCTCGGGCATGCCGCAGTCCGGCGGCGGCTCGCACCGGGGCGGACGGAAGAGCGTATCCCGTATGCTCTGGGCCACAGTGCTGCCGCAGGCCCGTGCGCTCTTCCCACCGGCCTCGCGGGCATCGTTTCCGATAGAGCATCTTGCCTTTGAAAAAAAGGCAAAATGCGAGGCGGCACTGCGCCGCCAGCTCTCGTTTTGTCTTTTTCAAGGGCGAAAAGCTCAAAGGCAGGCCGCGCTTCCCCGGAGAGAGACGCGGCCTGGGCGGACGGGAGAGCGTATCCCGTCCGTCTGTCGCGGCGGGGCGCATCCCCGCCGCAACAGGATGATGGCTTACAGGCGTTCGATGACCAGACGGCCCATTTCCTTGCAGCCCACCAGCGTCTTGCCGGCTTCCATGATGTCGCCGGTACGGTAGCCGTCGGCCAGGGTGGTGCGCACGGCCTTTTCCACGGCGGCGGCTTCCTCTTCCAGCTTGAAGGCCATGCGCAGGAGCATGGCGGCGGAAAGGATGGTGGCCAGCGGGTTGACCTTGTCCTGTCCCGCGATGTCCGGGGCCGAGCCGTGGATGGGCTCGAAGAGGCCCGGGCCGGACGCGCCCAGGGAGGCCGAGGGCAGCATGCCCAGCGAACCGGTGATGACCGAGGCCTCGTCGGACAGGATGTCGCCGAAGATGTTGCCGGTCACGATGACGTCGAACTGCGAGGGATCGCGCACCAGCTGCATGGCCGCGTTGTCCACGTACATGTGGCTGAGCTCGATGTCCGGGTAGTCCTTGTGGGTCTCTTCCACCACGCTTTTCCAGAGGCGGGAGGTCTCGAGCACGTTGCTCTTCTCCACGGAGCAGACCTTCTTGCGGCGCTGGCGGGCGGCCTCGAAGGCCACCTTGGCGATGCGGCGCACTTCCTCTTCGCTGTAGATCATGGTGTTGAAGCCCACGCGCTGTCCGTCGCGTGTCTCGATGCCGCGAGGCTCGCCGAAGTAGATGTCGCCGGTGAGCTCGCGCACCACGATGAGGTCAAGCCCGCGGGCGGCCACATCGGGCCGCAGCAGGCAGGCCCCGGCCAGTTCGGGCAGGAGCATGGCCGGGCGCAGGTTGGCGAAGAGGCCCAGCGCCTTGCGGATGCCGAGCAGGCCCTTTTCGGGGCGGATGGACGGATCGAGGTTGTCCCATTTGGGGCCGCCCACGGCCGCCAGGAAGACGGCGTCGGCCTTGCGGCAGGCTTCCACCGTGGCGTCGGGCAGGGGATTGCCGGTGGCGTCGATGGCCGCGCCGCCGATGAGGGCGGTCTCGAACACGAATTCATGGCCGAATTTGGCCGCCACGGCCTTGAGCACGGCCACGCCCTGTTCCATGATCTCGGGGCCGCTGAAGTCCCCGGGCAGCAGACAGATGGTCTTTTTCATAGCAGTACCTCGCGGGGCCTGGCCCCGGCTGTGGGAAAAAAGGCCCGGAACGCCATGCGCTCCGGGCCGGGGATTAACCTTGAGCGGCCAGACGTTCCTTGACGTAGTTGACCATGCCGCCCTTTTCCACGATGCGGGCCATGGAGGCCGGCAGGGGCGGGCAGGCTATCTCCACGCCGTTGGTCAGGTCGCGGATGACGCCGGCGGCGGCGTCGATCTCCAGCTCGTCGCCGTCCTTGAGCTTGTCCACATCATCGCCCACTTCCAGCAGGAGCAGGCCCATGTTGAAGGCATTGCGGTAGAAGATGCGGGCGAAGCTGTGCCCGACCACCACCGGGATGCCCGCGCCGAGGATGGCGATGGGCGCGTGTTCGCGGGAGGAGCCGCAACCGAAGTTGCGCCCCGCCACCATGATGTCGCCGGGCGTGACGCGCTTCACCCAGTCCGGTTCCAGACCGGCCATGCAGTTCTCGCCCAGCTTCTTGGGGTCGGTGGTCACGAGGAAACGCGCGGGGATGATGGCGTCCGTATCGATATGTTCGCCCACCTTGTGGGCCTTACCCTTGAATTTCATGATCTGTCCTCCGGCTTACAGTTGGTCGGGACCGGCCACGCAGCCCGCCACGGCGCTGGCGGCCGCCACCACGGGGCTGGCAAGGTAGACTTCGGATTGCAGGCTGCCCATGCGGCCGCGGAAGTTGCGGTTGGTGGTGGCCACGGCGCGCTCGCCGTCGCCGAGGATGCCCATGTGGCCGCCGAGGCAGGGGCCGCAGGTGCAGGGGCCGACGATGCAGCCCGCGTCCATGAAGGTCTCCAGCAGGCCTTCCTTGAGGCTCTGCTTCCAGACAGCGGGGGTGGAGGGCAGCACGATGCAGCGCACGCCCTTGGCCACCTTGCGGCCGCGCAGGATCTCCGCCGCGTCGCGCATGTCGCTGATGCGGCCGTTGGTGCAGGAGCCGATGACCACCTGCTGGATGGGGGTATCCCGCACTTCGGAGACGTTCTTCACGTTGGAAGGCAGATGCGGACAGGCCACCACCGGCTCCTGGCCGGTGACGTCGATGTCCACCACTCGCTCGTACTGCGCGCCAGGATCGGCGGCCAGTTCCAGCGTCACGCCGGGGCGGCCGTGTTCGGCGCAGTAGCGGCGGGTCTGCTCGTCCACGGCGAAGAGGCCCACCTTGCCGCCGGCCTCGATGGCCATGTTGGCGATGGTCAGGCGGCCTTCCACCGGCAGGTCGTCGATGACGTTGCCGCCGAATTCCAGCGCCTTGTAGAGCGCGCCGTCCACGCCGATGGTCTTGATGAGCAGCAGCATGAGGTCCTTGGCGCGCAGCCAGCGGGGCATGTCGCCCGTCACGTTGACGCGGATGGTGGACGGCACCTTGAACCAGGTCTCGCCCAGCGCCATGCCGGCGGCGATGTCCGTGGAGCCCATGCCCGTGGCGAAGGCGCCCAGGCCGCCGTATGTGCAGGTGTGGCTGTCCGCGCCGATGACCACGTCCCCCGGGCCCACCAGGCCGCGTTCGGGCAGCAGGGTGTGTTCCACGCCGCAGTCGCCGCCTTCATAGTAATGGGTGATGCCCATCTCTTCGGCAAACTTGCGCGTCACCATGACCTGATTGGCGGAGTCGATGTCCTTCTGGGGGGTGAAGTGGTCCATGACCAGCGCGACCTTGTCCTTGTCGAAGACCTGTTTCGCGCCCATGCCGCGGAAGGACTTGATGGCCAGCGGGCCGGTGATGTCGTTGGCCAGCACCAGCGAGAGGCGGCACTGCACGATCTGGCCGTCACGCTCGATGACGTCGTCCGTATGGGCCTGCAGGATTTTTTGTGCAAGCGTCTGAGGCATATGGTACTCCTTTGCGGCGGCCCGTGGCCGCCCGGTGTGAGAAAATACGTCCGTCCGCGCTCCCCGGCGGGGGAGGTGCTAGCCGTGCTGGCAGTGCAGGCGTTCGCCTTCCTTTTCCTTCTTGGCAAGATTGTTGAGCGCGTTCACATAGGCGCGGGCGCTGGCCACCAGGATATCGGGATGCGCGCCCCGGCCCACGGCCTTGTACTGCCCTTCGCCCAGACGCACGGTCACTTCGCCGAGAGCGTCGGTGCCGCTGGTGATGGCGTTGATGGCGTACTGTTCCAGCTCCGGTTCCCGGCCCAGCATATCGTTGATGACGTTGAAGATGGCGTCCACCGGCCCTACGCCGAAGCCCGCGCCGCTGCGTTCCATGCCGTCGATGTCCATGAGCACGGCGGCCGTGGGCGGCACGCCGCCCGCATCGGAGCTCTGCACGCTCACATGGCGCAGGCGGAAGCGGTCGGGCAGGCGGTAGACTTCTTCCTGCACCAGCGCCATGAGGTCGTCGTCATGCAGGGTCTTCTTGCAGTCGGCCAGCTTCTTCACGGCCTCGAACACCAGCTGCAGCTGTTCGTCGTCCAGCTTGTAGCCCATGCTCTCGAACTTGTTGCGCACGGCGTTGCGGCCCGAATGCTTGCCGATGACCAGGCTGGATTCCGTGCGGCCCACGGACTGCGGGGTCATGATCTCGTAGGTCTCGCGGTTCTTGAGCATGCCGTCCTGATGGATGCCCGACTCATGGGCGAAGGCATTGGCCCCCACGATGGCCTTGTTGTTGGCGATGGGCTGGCCGATGGTCATGGAGAGCAGGCGGCAGGAGGGATAGAGCTGCTCGGTACGGATATTGTGCTCAAGATGATAGAGGTCATGGCGCACGCGCAGGGCCATCACCACTTCTTCCAGAGCGGCGTTGCCCGCCCGCTCGCCGATGCCGCCGATGGTCACCTCAGCCTGACGCGCCCCTACCCGCAGGGCGGCAAGGGTGTTGGCCACCGCCAGTCCGAGGTCGTTGTGGCAGTGCACGCTGAAGATGGCCTTGTCGCTGTTGGGCGTGTTCTCGATGACGTACTTGATGAGGGCCGCGAACTCGTCCGGCTGGGCATAGCCCACGGTATCGGGCAGGTTGATGGTGGTGGCCCCGGCCTTGATGGCCGTTTCCACCACGCGGCAGAGGAAGTCCTTGTCCGAGCGGGAGGCGTCCTCGGCGGAAAATTCCACGTTGTCGGTATAGCCCGCGCAGCGCCGCACCCCGGCCTCGATCATCTGGAGCACCACTTCCGGGTCCTTGCGCAGCTTGTGCTTCATGTGCAGGGGAGAAGTGGAAAGGAAGGTGTGGATGCGCGGCCGCCGGGCCACCTTGACGGCCTCCCAGCAGCGGTCGATGTCGTTGTCCACGCAGCGGGCCAGACCGGCGACCTGGATGTCGCCCGCCTGCTGGGCGATGCTGCGCACGGACTCGAAATCGCCGGGGCTGGAAGCCGGGAAGCCCGCTTCCATGATGTCCACGCCCAGCACTTCCAGCTGATGGGCCAGGCGCAGTTTTTCCTGGAGGTTCATGGTTGCGCCGGGCGACTGCTCGCCGTCACGCAACGTCGTGTCGAAAAAGTAAACCTTGTTGTCCATGATGCACATCTCCTCTGGCATGACGCATCCTCTTCGGGACGATTGCCTGCATAACGTCCGCCCTGCGGAGGTCTGACCGGAAGAGAGGTGCCACGCGCGTGGCGGCCGTTACGCAGCCTTAATCGTCTGTAGACGATAGGGCGCGTAGCAGCTGACGGTTGCGACGGGGAAGGATCACCAGCGTATAGATGATGCCGCCGGCGATGTAGAGGGCGCAAATGAGAAAGGCGAAGATCCGCGGCTGGGAATAGACCAGCGCCAGCGCCAGCAGCGCCCCCACGAGGGAGCGGATGGGATGGGCGCGCAGGAAGTCGTATTCCTTGAAGGAAAAGTAGCGGACCCGGCTGACCATGAGCAGCCCCACGAAAATGACGAGCAGGAAGCAGACGTAGGGGACGGCGGGCGCGAGGAAGTCCGGCAGCATGCCGGAGAAGAGCACGAAGGTCGCCAGCGTGCAGCCGCCCGCCGGGATGGGCAGGCCGATGAAGAAACGCTTGCTCACGAAGGAGGTGCTCACGTTGAAGCGCGCCAGACGCAGCGCCCCGCAGGCGGCGTAGATGAAGGCCACGGCCACGCCCCAGCGCCCGAAGGCCTCGAGCTGCCACTGCCACATGAGCATGGCCGGCGCCACGCCGAAGGCCACCAGATCCGCCAGGGAATCGTACTGGACGCCGAACTCGCTGGCCGTGCCGGTCAGGCGGGCCACCTTGCCGTCCATGCCGTCCAGCAGAGCGGAAAGGAAAACAGCGTACACCGCGGCCTCGAAACGCCCCTGCACGGCCCAGACCATGCACAGGAAACCCATGAACATGCTGAGGGACGTGATGAGGTTGGGGAGCACATAGACCCCCCGGTGCGGGGCTTTCTTGCCTTGTTGCGGCGTGCTGTTCTCCACGGTTGTTTCCATAGCGGGGCCGATCCCTTGCGGCTTACTGGGTCTGGCGTCGGGCCACGACGCTCTGTCCGGCGAAAACGCGTTCGCCTACAAATACGCTCGGAGCATATCCTTCCGGCAGGTAAAGGTCAACTCGCGAGCCGAAGCGGATCATGCCGCAGCGCTCGCCGCGCGCCAGGCTGTCCCCGGGTTCGGCCCGGCAGACGATGCGGCGGGCGATGAGTCCGGCTATCTGCACCATGACCCAGCCTGTCCCGTCGGGCTCGCGCAGGCGCAGCGCGCAGCGTTCGTTCTCCTCCGCGGCCTTGTCGTAGGCGGCATTGATGAACTTGCCGGGCCAGTAGCGGATCTCCTCCACCGTGGCCGCGACCGGGCTGCGGTTCACATGCACGCTGAAGATGTTCATGAAGATGCTCATGCACATGCGCCGTTCCCCGGTCAGGGGGTCGGGGCGTTCCTCGATGCGGATCACTCGCCCGTCCGCCGGGCTGACGGCCAGGCCCTCCGCCTGGGGGATGACCCGTTCGGGGTCACGGAAGAAGTGCAGGGCGAACCAGCAGCATAGCAGCAGGAGCAGCGCGCAGAGACCGGCATCCAGCAGGGCGAAGATCAGTGCCGCCAGAGCGGTAAGGCCGATGACCGGCCAGCCTTCGGGAGTGATGCCGCAACGGGCAGGGCGCATAACGGACCTCGTTCGGCCCTGTCTTTGCGGCAGGCGTTGCGGGAACGTCCGTGCCGGGGCGGGCCAGTGTCATTTTTTCGGGAGCGACAGTATACGCCTCCCCACGGCGGCAGGCAAGGGAAAAGCGGCCATGCGCCTCCCTTGCGCCTCCGCGCGGCAGCGGCTATGCTGCGGGGATGCGACGACTCCTCCCATCTGCCTGCCTTGCCCTTTTCCTGACGCTTGCGGCCTGCGGCCCCAAGGATATCGGCACGGGCACGTCCGATCCGGACATGGCGCCGCCCGGCGTCAGCTCCGTGGAGAACCTGCGGCAGCCCATGACGGGCGCCAATCCCATACAGCGGCGGCTTTTCTTTTACAATCAGCCCCACATCATGATGCAGATGCAGCAGTCCGGGCTGGACAATTACCGGCGCTACATCAACCGTCATAACGGCGGCGTCGATCCCGAATCCCCGGAATATCGCGAAGTCCCCCGCCAGCGCAGCCCGTTCCGGCAGTAGGGGAGCCCGACCGGCAGGCGGCGGCATGCCGCCGGGTGAGCCTCCGGTCCGCAAGGGAAAGAGCATGGACTATCTGCTGGACATCGTGCGGACGCTGTTGCTGTCGGTAGCGGCTCTCGTCGCCTGCTTCCTGCTCGCGCTCGCCGGTTTCATCCTTATTTATGGAGACAAGGGCAGGGAAGAGCGTTCCCTGCCGCCCCGCAGCCGCCGGCAACTGCTCAGGATCCTTGTTTGCACGCTCATCCCGCGTCTGTTTGCCGTCCTCGTGTTGCGGCGGCCGCTGACGGAGGACGAGGCGCGCCATATGCGCCGGCATCAGGCGGACCGGGCGGGCGCGCCGTCGCCGGACGCGCCGGAAGGGTCGGAAGAGCCTGAAGACTCGGAAGCGGCCGGCCCGCTGCCGGAGCGGGAAACGCTGCCGGAGGCGTCTCTCCGGCCGGTCAGCGGCGCAGGCCGCTATGAGGAGTGGCTGCGGCAGCGCAGGCGGCGCAGGGACAAGATGGCATAGCCCTGTCCTTCCGGTCGCTGGCTCCGCCGCATGTTTGCCCAGCGCTTTTCTTCCGTTCACATCATGCCCCCCCAGAGGAACCACATGGATCACGCACGACATACCATTTTTGGAGCCGCTGCCTTGTCGCGCGGGCTTGCCTGTCTGCTGCTCACGCTCTGTCTGATCCCCGGGGCCGCCACAACGGCGCAGGCTTTCGAAGCGGGTAGGCATGCCGCTCCCCCGCAGGGCGCGGAAAGCGAATACGAACAGCAGATGCGGACCCAGCGGATACTTCAGATGCTGGATGATATTGAGCGGCTGGCGAAGGAGCATGCACGGGAGGAGCGCCGCGCGAAGGCTGCGCGGGACGGCGGCGGGCCCGACAGGCATGCCGCACAGGTTCCGTCACGATACCCGCAAGCAGAGGCCGGCACCTTTACGGCGGCTTCCCCCGCGTCCCTGCTTGAGGACAGGAGGGTACTCGGTGTAGGTCTGCTCATCCTGGTGGTCCTCGCCTTCCATTTCCTGGTCGTTCGGCCCTTCCTCGATCGCCGCAGGGGGACCTCCGACGCTCCCACGGATGCGCAAGGAGGAGGGTATGCGGCGTGGAAGCGGCAGCGGCGGGCCCGCGGGGACAAGTTCGAATAAGGCCGGACAGGACCTTCGCGACACGACGGATGCCGGGGCCGCAGGGGGCGCGCCGTCCCATTGCGTCCGCGCGGGCCTCGTCGTATGGTCGCTGCGCGGCCTTGCCCGCCGCGCCCGCGAGGGGCGGCCGTCCGGCAGCGCCGGAAATGCCTGTTCTGAACACGCCGCACGAGGAGACCGATGGACCCCATAACTCATGCCGCTTCCGGGGCCGTGGCCATGCTGGCCCTGCCCCGCCGTCCCGCCACCCGCTGGGCCGTCCCGCTGGCCGCGCTGGTGGCCGCCTTCCCGGATATCGACCTCGCTTTCGTGCGCGGGCCGCTGCAGTTCCTGCAGCTGCACCGCGGTTTCACCCATGCCCTGTTCTATCTGCCGCTGCTGGCTCTACTGCTGGCGCTGGCGGCCCGCCCCCTCTGGAAGCGGGACACCCCGGGCCGCTGGCCCTTGCCGCTGGTCTGGCTGTTTTTCGGCGGGCTCATCCTCCTGCATATCTGGCTGGACTGCATCACCACCTACGGCACCATGATCTTCCTGCCGTTCTCGGCGGAGCGGGTACGCCTCAACGGGGTGTTCATCATCGACCTGCTGCTGACGCTGCCCCTGCTGGCGGCGGCCTGGCTCGCCCTGCGCCGCGCCACGGTGCGCCCGGCGCGGCTGGCCCTGTGCTGGCTGGTGCTCTATCCCTGCTGCGCCATCGGGCTCAACAGCCACCTTGCCGCCGCCTACCGCGCCGAACTGGCCGGGCAGGGCCGGGAGGTCGAGCGGCTCGTGGTGCTGCCGGACGCCTTTTCTCCGGTCTACTGGCGGGCGCTGTACGAGGAGCGGCAGTCCAACGGGCTCGTGGTGCGCGCCGACGGGCTCACCGCGCTGGGCCGGGCGCATGAGCGGGGCTTCCCCCGGCCCGCCCTCAGGCCGGAGCTGGCCGCAAGCCTGCGGGAGCAGTCCACCATCTGCCGGGATTTCCTCGACTTCAGCCTGCTGCCGCTGACCCTGCCCGTCCCGCCGGGCCTGCGCCCGGCGGATGCCGTATCCGCGCCGGACGAGCAGGCGGCGGCCGCCGCGCAGCCGCAGGCTCTGCGCGGCTATCTGGAGATCACGGACGAGCGTTTCGGCAGCAGCCTGCGTTTCGTGAGCTGGATCATGCGCCACCGGGCGGGGGAGGGCGGTTCGCCCTTCCGGCTCTTCGTGGAGCTGGGTTACGCGCCGGATACCGTGCCGCGCCTGCTGCGCGAGCGCCTCTATCTGCCGGACAGCGGCCGGGATTCCGGCTGGCAGCCGCCGCGTCCGCCCCAGCCGCCGCAGGGGCTGGACTGGTGGCTGGGCCTGCGCTGAGGCGGACCGCAATGCGTTTGCCGTCTTGTTGCGGCGCTTGCGTTCCGGCGACGGACGACGGCCCGGAGGCGCGCCCGTGGAGCCGCTGACCCACGCCGCGGCGGGCGTCGCCGCCCTGCTGGCCTTACCCCGACTCGCCCCCGGCCGGGGACTGGTGGCGGCGGCCGTCCTGATCTCCCTCATGCCGGATCTGGACGCGCTCTCCCTGCTGGCCGGGCCGGAGGCCTTCCTCGTCCTGCACGGCGGCCTTCTGCATGGTCTGGCTCTGGTCCCTCTTCTGGCGCTCTGCTGTCTGCCCCTGTTCCGGCTGTTCCGGCCACTGCGGCAAGCGGGCTCGCCGCCGGGCTCGTGGGCCCGCGTCTGGCTGTTCTGTTGCGGGCTGCTGTGTCTGCACCTCTGGCTGGATGCCGTCACCCCCTGGGGCATCAAGCTGCTTGCGCCCTTTTCCGGGGAGCGCTGGCGCGGCAATGCCGTCTCCTGCCTTGATCCGCTCATGCTGTTGATGCCGCTGGCCGGCATCGTCCTGTCCGTGCGGCGGCGCAGTGCGCGTCCGGCCCGCTGGGCGCTGGTCTGGCTCGTGTGCTACCCCTGCCTTGGACTGGCCTATGATGCGTTCCTTGAACAGGCCTGCCGCGCGGACTTCGCGGCGCAGGGGCGGCATATCGGCCGCCTTGCCGTGCTGCCGGATGTGTTCGTGCCCGGCGTGCGGCGCGTCGTCTACGAGGAGGACCTGCCCAAGATGACGACCCTTGTCTGCGCCGAGGGCCTGCTTGCGCCGGGGCATTTCTACGGGCCGCGCCTGTGTGGATTCACCTCGCGGGAACTGCCCGCGAAGTTGCGCACCTCGTCGCCGCTGGGGGCGGCCTTTGGGGACGCGTCCCTTTTGCCCTGGACGCCGGTGCCGTCCGACAGGGCGGCGGCTTGGGGCGAAGGCGAACATATCGTCCTCGTGCAGGACGAGCGTTTCGGCAGCAGCATCCCGGCGGTGCGGCGCTTTCTGGCGCGTTTCTGGGGCGATCCGCCCGCGCCGCTGCGGTTGCGGCAGGCGTACCGCCGGGACGCGGGACAGCAGGGAACGCCGTTGCGTGAGGAGCTGCATGCGCCGTTCGGGTCCTGGACGTTCGGGCGGACGCCCGCGTCGGGACTGGACGCGGAGCCCGGCCTCCGGTAAAGACATCAGCCACACCAACACCAGCGAGGACTGCATGGACAACGCCTTTTCCCACCTGGACAGCCGGGGCAACGTATGCATGGTGGATGTGGGGCACAAGCCCGCCACCCGGCGCGTGGCCGTGGCCGAAGCTCTCGTGCGGCTGGCCCCCGCCACTCTGGATCTGCTGCGGCGCGCGGCCCTGCCCAAGGGGGACGTGCTCACCTGCGCCAAGATCGGCGGCATCATGGCCGCCAAGCGCACGGCCGACCTCATCCCCATGTGCCACCCGCTGGGTCTGAGCTATGCGGACGTGCGTTTCGAGATCGACGAGGCCGCCTCCACCATCCGCATCCTGAGCGAGGCGCGCACCGACGGCCCCACCGGCGTGGAGATGGAAGCCATCGTGGCCGCGCAGATGGCGGCCGCCACCATCTACGACATGTGCAAGGCCGTACAGCGGGACATCGTCATCGAACGGGTGCGCCTGCTGCTCAAGGACGGCGGCAAGAGCGGCCGCTTTGAAGCGCCCGACGCCCGCCTGCCCGAGGACCTCCGGGGGGCGGCGCGATGACCTTTCCCCAGATCGACCCCGTGGCTTTCAGCATCGGCTCGCTCCAGCTGCGCTGGTACGGCCTCATGTATCTTTTCGCCTTTGTGGGCGGCTGGATCCTGGGCCGCCTGCGGGCCTCCCGGCCCGGTTCGGGCTGGCGCGCGCAGGATGTGGACGACCTGCTGACCTTCGTCATGCTGGGGGTCATCCTCGGCGCGCGTCTGGGCTATGTGCTCTTTTACGACCTTGCGGAATACATCCGCGACCCGCTGGAGATCTTCCGGGTCTGGAACGGCGGCATGTCCTTCCACGGCGGGCTGCTGGGCGTGGTGGGGGCCTTCTGGTATTTTTCCCGCACGCGCAAGAAACCCTTCCTGGACGTGGCGGACTTCATCGCGCCTCTGGTGCCGCAGGGGCTTTTTTTCGGGCGTCTGGGCAACTTCATCAACGGCGAGCTCTGGGGCAAGCCCAGCGATCTGCCCTGGGCCATGATCTTCCCCTCCGGCGGGCCCTGGCCGCGCCATCCTTCGCAGCTCTACGAGGCGCTGCTCGAAGGCGTGGCGCTCTTCGTGGTGCTCTGGCTCTTCTCGGCCAGGAAGCGCCGCCCCGGAGCGGTGGCCGGGCTCTTTGCCCTGCTGTACGGCATCTTCCGCTTTGCCGTGGAATTCGTGCGCGTGCCGGACGTGCAGCTCGGCTATCTGGCTTTCGGCTGGCTGACCATGGGGCAGGTGCTCTGCCTGCCGCTCATCCTCATCGGGGCCTGGCTCATCTGGCGGCCGCAGCCGCGGGCGGTCTGAGCCGCGGACACGGTTTGACAGATGCGCCGTTTTGGGGCTATGCTGGCTGGATAGACAGATTTTATCGGGAGGCGTCATGGCCAAGGAAGGTTCCATTGAAGTAGATGGTGTGGTGCAGGAAGCGCTGCCCAATGCCATGTTCCGCGTTGAACTGGAGAACGGGCACGAGGTGCTGGCCCACATTTCCGGCAAGATGCGCAAGTTCTACATCCGCATTCTGCCCGGCGACCGCGTGAAGGTGGAGCTTTCTCCCTACGACCTGACGCGCGGGCGCATCACCTACCGTATGAAGTAGCCTCCCGTACGGCATTTTCGGGGAGCGCACCCCCTGCCCCTTGTGCAGGCGGTGCGCTTTTCGTCGTTGCGGCGCGGATGACCGGCGGGAGCCGTCAGCGGGAGGAGGCGTGCCGTTACCGTTTCCGCAGGCACTGTCCGTCGCCGCCTTGCGATGGAGAGCGTTTTATCTTTGAAAAAATAAAACGCGAGGCGGCGGGCATAGCGCCGCCCGGCAAAAAAGTGCGCGGAAAAACAGCGTTTTTCCGCCAAGCTGGCCGCGAATAGCGTCAACAGCTCCCAGGAGAGACCATGTCCGGCAATACCTTCGGGCGCGTCCTGCGCCTTACCACCTATGGCGAGTCGCACGGCGCGGGCATCGGCGGCGTGCTGGACGGCTGCCCGGCAGGCCTGCCCCTCAGCGAGGCGGACATGCAGCACGACCTCGATTTGCGCAAGCCGGGCCAGGGGGCCACGGCCACCAAGCGTAAGGAGTCGGACACGGTGCGCATCCTGTCCGGGGTCTTCGAGGGACGGACCACCGGCACGCCCATAGCCTTCCACATCGCCAACGAGGATCAGCGCTCGCAGGATTACGGCAATCTGGCCGAAGTCTTCCGTCCCGGCCATGCGGACTGGGGCTTTTTCCAGAAATTCCAGGGCCTGCGGGACTACCGCGGCGGCGGGCGTTCTTCCGGACGGGAGACGGCCGCGCGCGTGGCGGCGGGGGCCGTGGCCCGTCTGCTGCTGGCGGCGCACGGCATCCGGGTGGATGCCGCGGCCGTGGAGCTGGGCGGCATCGCCGTGCCGCCGGAAGAGCGCGAACTGTCCGAGGCCTTTTCCCGCCCCTATTACGCGGCCTCGGCGGCCGTGACGGCCGCCTGGGATGCACGCGTGGCCGAGGCCCGCAAGGCCGGGGACACGCTGGGCGGCATCGTGGAGATACGCGCCCGTGATGTGCCGCCCGGCTGGGGGGAACCGGCCTTCGACAAGCTGGACGCCTGCCTGGCCTACGCGCTCATGGGCGTGGGGGCGGTCAAGGGCGTGGAAGTGGGGGACGGCTTTGCCGCGGCGCGCAGCACCGGCTCCGCCAACAATGACCCCCTGACGCCGGAGGGCTTCGCCTCCAACCATGCGGGCGGCATCCTCGGCGGCATCTCCAGCGGGCAGGACATCCTCCTGCGGGCGGCGGTGAAGCCCATCGCCTCCATCGCGCAGGAGCAGCGCACCATCGACAGGGAAGGCCGCCCGGCCTCCGTGCTGGTGGGCGGTCGGCATGATCTGTCGGCCATCCCGCGCATCGTGCCCGTGCTGCGGGCCATGACCGCGCTCACGCTGGCCGATGCCCTGCTGTTGCAGGCGCGCATGGCGGCGCTGCCGGAAGATTTGTTGCCGCAGCCGCGCCCGGCCGCCCTGCGGGACGGACGCTGGTGATGGACGGCCTGCTGCCTGACGTGACGCCCTTGCGGCCCGGCCTTTTCCGCAGTTGCGGTCCGGCCCTGACGGCGGACTGCCGCGCGCTGGGCATCGTCTGCGTGGGGGACCTGCGCCGTGCCGAGCCTGACGCGTTGTACGCGGCGCTGTGCCGCCTGCGCGGCCCGCAGGACATTTGCGTGCTGGATCAGCTGCGTTGCGTCGTCGAACAGGCCCGCGATCCCGCTTGCCCGGCCGAACGGCGGGACTGGTCCTGGTGGTCGCGGCAACGCAAGGCGGATGCCGTGCCGCCGCTTTCTCCTGTCCCGGAGGCTGTCCATGAGCGCTGATCTGCCCCTTTTGCAGGACCCTGATGCCGTGGAGCTGTGCGGCACGCTGGAGCGGGTCGTGTTCCACAATGAGGAGAACGGCTATACCGTCCTGCGTCTCCAGCCGGACAAGCCTCTGCCCGGTCAGAGCAAGGTGCAGGGCGCGCCCTCGCGCGGTCTGAGCCGGGACCCCGTCACCTGCGTGGGCCATATGGTGCATCCGCAGCCGGGCGTCCACCTGAAGATCGCGGGCCGCTGGCAGGTCAATGCCCGCTACGGCCGCCAGATCCATTTCGAGCTGGCGGAGGAGATCCTGCCGGCCACCACCGAAGGCATACGGCTCTATCTGGCCTCCGGCCTCATCCGGGGTGTGGGCTCGGAGATGGCCGGGCGCATCGTGGAAAAGTTCGGTGAGGACACCATCCGCATCCTGGATGAAGAGCCGGAACGCCTGCGCGAGATCCGGGGCGTGGGCAAGAAGAATTTTGAGCGCATCTGCCAGAGCTGGCAGGAGCACCGCGGCATCCGCGATCTCATGCTTTTTTTGCAGCCGCACGGCATCACGCCCGCCTACGCGGTGCGCATCTACCGGGCCTATGGCGGCGAAGCCTTGCAGGTGGTGCGGGAGAACCCCTACCGGCTGGCTATGGACATCCACGGCATCGGCTTTGTGACCGCCGACGCCGCGGCCCGCAAGCTGGGTTTCGAGGTGGACAATCCCCTGCGCGTGCAGGCGGGCATCCTCTATGTGCTGCAAAAGTCCACGGACGACGGCAACGTCTATCTGCCGCAGGAGGAACTGCTGGCCCAGGCCTGCGAGCAGCTCGGCGTGGAAGAGCAGCTCGTGCTGGAAGCGCTGGACGTGCTGGAGGGCGAGGAGCGCCTCGTGCGGGAATGGCCCGAAGAGCCGCGCTGCCCCGCGCCGGTGGAGGACGAGGCCGAAGTGCCGCCCCTTTCCCCGGCCGTCTATCTGCGGCGCTATCATCATTGCGAATCCAAGACGGCCTTTTACCTCCAGCGCCTGCTGCGCTCGCCCAAGTCCGTGCAGTTCAGCGATCCCGACGCGCTGGTGGACAAGGTGACCGGAGAGCTCAACATCCAGCTCGCGCCGGAACAGCTCGAAGCCGTGCGCACCGCCGCCCGCAGCAAGGTGATGGTGCTGACCGGCGGTCCCGGCACGGGCAAGACCACCATCATCAACGCCATCATCCGTCTGTTCGCCGAAGTGCGGGCGCGCATCCTGCTGGCCGCGCCCACGGGGCGGGCCGCCAAGCGCATGTCGGAAACGTCGGGCCGCGAGGCGCGCACCATCCACCGCCTGCTGGAATACAGCCCCAAGGAAGACGGCTTCGCCCGCAACGAGGACAATCCGCTGGCCTGCGGCCTGCTGGTGGTGGACGAAGCCTCCATGATGGACATCCTGCTGTTCTATCACCTGCTCAAGGCCGTGCCGCTGGGCGCGACCCTGGTGCTGGTGGGCGACGTGCATCAGCTGCCCTCCGTGGGGCCGGGCAACGTGCTGGCCGACATCATCGCCTCCGGCGCGGTACCCGTGGTGGAACTGACGGAGATCTTCCGGCAGTCGGCGGAAAGCGAGATCATCTGCAACGCTCACCTCATCAATCATGGGCAGGTGCCGTCACTGGAATCCAGCAAGGACAGACTGTCGGATTTTTATTTCATCCGGCAGGACGTGCCGGAAAAGGCGGCGGATCTCATCGTGGATCTGGTGCGCAACCACATCCCCCGGCGTTTCGGGCTGGACCCTGTGGACGACATCCAGGTGCTCACGCCCATGCACCGCGGCGCCGTGGGCGCGGGCGAGCTCAACGCCCGCCTGCAGGAGGCGCTCAACCCCCACGGCACGGAAGTGCGGCGCGGCGAGCGAGCCTTCCGCCTGCATGACAAGGTCATGCAGATCCGCAACAATTACGACAAGGACGTCTTCAACGGCGACGTGGGCCGCATCGTCTTTCTGGACGGCAAGGAACGCACTCTGAGCGTCAACTTCGACGACCGGGTGGTGCCCTACGATTTCGACGAGCTAGACGAGCTGGCCCCGGCCTACGCCATCTCCATCCACAAGTCGCAGGGCTCGGAATATCCGGCTGTCGTCATCCCGCTTATGATGCAGCACTATGTCCTTTTGCAGCGCAATCTCGTCTATACCGGCGTGACGCGCGGCAAGAAGCTGGTGGTGCTGGTGGGCGAGGCCCGAGCTCTGCACATGGCCGTGAAGAACAATCGTACCCGCGTCCGGCATACCCGCCTCACCGAACGCCTGCGTCCGCCGGAGGTCGCCCCGCCGCCGCGCCGCGAGCGGAAAACGTAAGCATTCCACCCTCTACCATCTCCTTCGGCGGCCTGTCCCGCGTGGCGTTTTGCCGTTCGGACCGCAAGCCGCTTGCGGAACAGGCGTCGCGGCGCGCCGTCCAGCCGGGAAGGGCGGGCGGAAAGGCATTTGCAATTCGTGGCAAATAGGATAAGGAGAATCGACGGCAGGCTTGCCGGAGCCTCGGCCCCGCCGGAAAAGGAGCAGAAACATGGCTGAAGAAAACAAGCGTCTCGGCGTCGTCATCGACAGCGGCAAGGACAGCGACATCGACCCCGAACTGGCGGATGAAATCCTGCGTGACGATGATAATTACGTTCCGCGCAACAGCCTTGGCGGCGGCGCGGCCGATGCTCTGCTGCGCGCCAATTCGTCCGCTCCCGTGGCGCCCAACCGCATCATCGGCATCGCGGCCATGGTCTGCGCCGTATCCAGCCTCTTTCTTTTTGCGGCGTTCTTCATCCCGCCGGCCGTCGTGCTGGGCGTGATCGCCCTGACCCGCAAGCAGTATTTCCTGGGGATCATGTCCCTGCTGATCTCCGTTTTCGCCTTCTTCACGTCCTCCACCATCATGACGGCGGTGAACAAGTTCTTCATGTAGGCCGTCTGCGGGGGGCACCCTGCCGGCCCGGCTGCCCATGCGGCCGCCTGTCGGGAGGTCCCGACGGATGCCTGCCGTCCGGCGAGGCGGAGAAAGGTGTGACGTGCCCGTGGAAACGGGCGGCACGCGGACGCCTCATGCGGCATGCTTCCCCGCAGCCGCACCTGATGCAGATTCGGGTGAGCCGGCGCGATGACCGTGCATCTCGCGCTGGTTCTCCCCGCTATTTTTGAGCCCCGCATGACTTCGGTCATGCGGGGCTCATCATCATTCGGCGGAGGCCTGTTCAGCGTGAAACGCTTTGCGTCTCGCGCCATACGACCGGTCGTTTCGCGGCAGGGACGCGTTTTTTCGGTCTGTTTCGGGCCGGGCGGCGTTCTGCCGCCGCCTCGCGTTCAGCCGTTCGCAAAGGCAAGGCGCTCTAGCTGTTCTTCAGATCCTCGACGATGTGGCTCAGGGTCTGGGTCTGGGCGTTCAGGCTCTCCACGGCGGCAGCGGCCGTCCGCATGGCGCGGGCGAGCTCGTCGGCCCGCTGGTTGACTTCACTGATGGAGCGGTTGATCTCCTCACTGGCTGCGGACTGCTGCTCGCTGGCCGCGGCGATGGCCCGCACCTGATCCGAGGACGTCTCGATGAGCTGGAAGATCTCCTTGAGGGCCGCGCCGGACTGATCGGCGAATTCCGTGGCCTGCCCGATGTTCTCCACGGCGATGTCCACCTGCTTCATGCTCTTGTCGGCGCTGTTCTGGATGGCGTGGATGGCCGTGGCCACGTCGGTGGTGGAGTTCATGGTCTTTTCCGCCAGCTTGCGCACTTCGTCGGCCACCACGGCAAAGCCGCGTCCGGCATCGCCTGCGCGGGCCGCTTCGATGGCGGCATTGAGGGCCAGCAGATTGGTCTGGTCGGCGATATCCGAGATGACGCTCATGATCTGGCTGATGGCCTGCGCCTGGTCGGCCAGGGTGTTCATGTCCTGCCGCAGCTGGCCGGACTGGTCCTGCACGCTCTGGATGCTCTGCACGGACTTGGCGACCACCGTGGCGCCCTCATCGGCCTTGCTGCGGGCCTCGGTGGAGACGTCGGCGGCATTGCCCGCGCTGCGGGCCACTTCCAGCACGGTGGAGTTCATCTCTTCCATGGCCGTCGCCGTTTCGCCCAGACGGGCCGACGCCTGACTGGCGCCCTGGCTGGCGTTCTCGATCTCCGTATTGAGGCTGCTCACGGCTTCGCTGACGGATTCCACCACGCTTTCGATGCGCGCGGCGGCGGCGAGCATGCCTTCACGCCGTGCGCTTTCGGCCTGCTTGCGGGCTTCTTCAGCTTCTGCGAGGGCCTTTCTGGCCTCTTCGCCCCTGGCTTCGGCTTCGCGGGTCTTGGCTTCCGCCTCGGCGGTGCTCTGTTGCAGGCTGCTCACCATGCTGCGCAGGGCGTCGGCAAGCTGGCCCATGTCGTCCTTGCCCTGCACGTCGAGCTGTACCTGCGTGTTGCCGTCGGCAACGGCCAGCGTGTAGGCGGTGATCTTCTTGACCGGACGGGCCAGACGGATGCCCAGCAGCACCGAGAGCGCCAGCAGCACCAGCAGCACGCCGCCGCTCACCAGGCAGGTGACGGAGATGCCCGTGTTGCGCAGGTCGTCCAGCGTGGCCACCGGCACGCCGGCAAACCACATGCCGATGGTCTCGCCCCCGGCGTTGATGGCAGGCCAGTAGATGGAGCGGTAAGGTTCGCCGAGGATCATGTTCTCCTGCGTGGCGGACTTGCCCTGCTTGAGCACGGCATCCAGGATCTCCTGGCTCTCCAGCCGGGTGCCCACGGCGCGCTGTCCGTTGGCGATGATGCTGGTCATGACGCGCGTGTCGCCTTCAAAGAAGGTGACTTCCAGGTCGTTGATCCGCTTGAGCAAGTCGATATAATCCGGCTTGTCGAGCGAGACGCCCAGTGCGAGGGTGCCGATGACCTTGCCGCCTTCTCCGCGCAGGGGCAGTACCGCGCCCAGCAGGTGGGGGATGCCGGAGATGGAGCAGAGGCCCACGGTCTCCCCGCCGCCCAGGGCGTTCTTGACGGCAGGCAGGGTGGACTCGTTGCCGCCCGCCTGCTGGCTGTCCTTGCGCGCCAGCACCTGGCCCTCCGCGTTGCCGACGCTGATGACGTCGATCTGGGTCTGGCGGGCGAAATCGCTGATCAGATCCTGGATCGCCTGACGATCGCCCTCCGCCACGGCGCGGCGCAGAGCGCCGTCTTCCGCCAGGGCAAGGCCGATGCAGCGGTAGCGCTGAGAGGTGGCCGTATTGACGGCGTCCATGTTGCGGTGGACCCGCTCAAGACTGTCGCCAATGGACTCTTCCAGTGGTCGGGTCATGAAGTGGATGCCGACGGCGACGGTGATGACGCTGGTCAGCAGCATGGAGCAAAAGAGGCTGGAAACCACCTTGAGAGTCAGGTTAGGCGCATAGACACCTCTCGCTTTTGCCGTGGAAATGGCGTTGAACAGGGGGATTTTTTTCAGTTATCGACAGAAAAAGAAAAATTCATAGGGAAAAAAAGTATTTTATCGTTATCATACTGAAAAAAACGTCCGAACGACGTAAAACGTCGAGACCTTTGCTGTGGGCTTGCTGCGGCCCGAAGCGCTTGTGCAGAGGACGGCGTCAGGGCCGGAAAGGGGACAGGTGGCGGGCGCGCTCCGCGCGGGTGAGGGAAACGATCCGCCGCAGGCGTGCCGTCGCCTCGGCTTCGCCGCCTGCGGTTAACAGGCGCTGGAGCTGTTCGACCAGCGCGCTCCGGCGTTCGTTTTCCTCACCGTTGCCCAGCATGCCCTCCCTGCCCAGCAGGTGCAGTCCCCTGCCGAGACGGCCGGCCAGTCCCCGCAGGAGGGCCGGGCAGGCCGGCCCTCCGCCTTGCGCGTCTTTTCCCGGCGGCATGAGCGAAGCCAGAAAGCAGCTTTCCACGTAGATGCCGTAGAGATACGCTCCCAGCCGGCGCAGATGCGTACGGCTGCGGGCCGCCTCGCGGATCAGCAGGGCGTATTCCCGTGCGCGGCAGGCTCCGGCCAGAGCAATTCCACATGGAAAATGTGGATCGCTCTGGTAGTCGCGAGAGCGACTCCCCGCAACCGAACACACGGAAAAACCACGCTTTTCCCGTAATGTGAGGGCAGCGTCAGCATGGAAATTGGACACGATTCCCATGCGAATCCGCTCTAGGGACAGGGCCTCTTTGCCGGGCGGCAGGCGGCGAAGGATGCGCGCCTCCTCCGGCGACGGCGGGTCGGGCAGCGCTTGTGCCGGGGACCAGGCGATGCGCAGCGGGGTGTTTTCCCGCAAAAAAGATTCCGGCTGGCCGAAGACCAGCGCGAAATCACGGTCCGCGGCAAGGAGGCCGCCGAGCACGGCGTGGCGGTCGCGGACGATCTCTTCCTTTTCTTCCCAGGGCCATGACGGCAGGCGCAGGGACGTCTCGGCAATGGCCTGTTGCGGGTCATGGACGAAGCCCGCCGCACGGCAGGCGGCAATGTCCCGCAGGGCCTGCGCCGGGGCCTCGCCGTCCAGGATGTCCAGCAGGGCGAGGACGACGCGGTACGCCTTTTCGCGCTCGGCCTCCTGTGCGGGATATTCAGGGCCGGGGAGGAAGCTGATGCCGTTTTGGATGACGAATTTCCTGAATGCGCCGGCGTCTTCCTCCACTTGCCGTTTGAGAGTCGTGCCGTCCGGGCCGGATGCCTGTTGCGGGCGGGCAGGGGACGCCAGAGCGGCGCAGGCAAGGATGACGGACAGGAGCAGGACGCGGCAGAGGGCGGACAGGGGCGGCAGATGCGGGGGCATGGGGGCCTCGGTAAAAAAGGACCGTCCCAAAGCCGGGACGCTTCAGGACGGTCGTTGTGCTTTTTGCGGTCTTGCGCCGTGGCAGGGGCCGTTAAGGGAGCGGGCAGGGCGTCAGGTAGACGGTGCGCTCTTCCTGAGTGAGCGTGACGATCTCCCGCAGGCCGTCCAGCGTGGGGCGGCCCTTGTCGGTCGTGAGCAGGCCCTGAAGCCGCTTGGCCAGCTCGGCCCGGCGGGCGTTCTCCTCCCCGCAGCCCAGCATGCCTTCCTTGCCCAGCAGTTCCAGGGCCTTGCCGTGATGCTCGGCCAGGTTCTGATGGACGAGGAAGAGCGGTTCCAGTTCGTCGCTTTCGGCGGCGGCAAGCACCATGACCGAGGTCATGTAGAGCCGTTCGATATAGACCCCGTAGATGTGCGCGCCCAGCAGGCGCAGCAGGTGCTCATCCTTGGCGGCCGCACGCACGAAGGCCGCGTACTCCTGCTTGCGGTATTTTTCCGCAATGGCGCGGGCGCGCTCGCTCTGGGGCTTGTCGCGCAGGGTGCGCAGCTCCTCCTTGCCGGGGGAGGGCAGCTTTTGCTGCCAGAGCGATTGCAGCAGGCGGTTCTCCCGCAGGGCGTCCTCCGGCTTGCCGAAGAAGAAGGCAAAGCCGCGGTCCGCGGCGATCATGCCGCTGAGTACGGCCCGCTGATCCTCGTTCTCGGTGGGGCATGTCTCTTCGGAGACGGCCAGCGCGGGCTGGTAGACGAAGCCCGCCTCGCGGTAACGGGCGATGTCCCGCAGGGCCTGCGCCGGGGAGTCGCCGTCGAGCACGTCCAGCAGGGCGGAGACGATGCGCTGCGTTTCCGAGGCGGGCAGGGCGGACGGTGCGGCCTGCACGAGGGCGGCCTGCAACAAAAGGGCGACCCCGCAGAGCAGGGTCGCCGTCAGAATACGCAGATGCCTAGGCATCGCCTTCATCCCCGAGCGCTTCGCGGAAGCGTTCACGCAGGGCCAGCAGCTTGGCGCGGTTGTCCAGCAGGGTCTCGGCCCGTTCGCGTTCGCGGGCCACCACTTCGGCCGGGGCGCGGCTGGTGAAGCTTTCGTTATGCAGCTTGGCCTGCACGCCGGCCACGTCCTTTTCCAGCTTGGCGAGCTCCTTGTCCAGGCGGGCCAGTTCGCCGTTGAGGTCCACCGCGCCCTTGAGCGGTACGATGACCTGACAACCGCAGACCACGGAAGAGGCCGAAGCCTTGGGCGCGGTGAGGTCCGTGCCGATGGCGAGGCTCTCCAACCGGGCGAGCGGGAAGATCATGGCCCGGCTCGCTTCCAGCAAGGCGGCCTGGGCGTCGTCGGCGGGATGCAGCAGCAGGCTCACCTTGTGGGCCGGGCTGATGTTGAGCTCGGCCTTGATGGTGCGCACGGCCACGATGACGCCCTGGATGAGCTCCATACGCGCGGCCTCTTCGGGACGGACGCAGGCCGGGCGAGCGGCGGGGTAGAGCTCCAGCGCGATGTCCGTGGCGGTCTGACCGGCGGGCACGGGCAGGGCATGCCAGATCTCCGCGGTCACGAAGGGGACGATGGGATGGAGCAGGAGCAGCAGCTCGCGCAGCACCGTCCAGAGCACATACTGCGCCACGGGCTTGCGGGCCTCGTCCTGCATGTCGGGCTTGATGAGCTCCAGATACCAGTCGCAGAACTCGTTCCACAGGAACTTGTAGCCGGTCTGGGCGGCGTCGTTGAAGCGGTATTCCTCCAGCGCCGCGTCCATCTCCTGCTTGACGGCTTCCAGACGGTGCAGGATCCACTGATGATGCAGGCCCTCCACCGTGGCCGGATCCACCGGAGCGGGAGCCGTTTCCGGCAGGTTCATGAGCGCGAAGCGGGCCGCGTTCCAGATCTTGTTGATGAAGTGGCGGTAGCCCTCGATGCGGGCCTCGGACAGGCGGATGTCCCGGCCCATGGCCGCAAAGGCGGTGAGGGTGAAGCGCAGGGCGTCGCAGCCGTATTTGTCGATCATCTCCAGCGGGTCGATGACGTTGCCCGTGGACTTGGACATCTTGCGGCCCGACTCGTCCCGCACCAGCGCGTGCAGATAGACGTCATGGAAGGGCACCTGCCCCATGAAGTGCTGGCCCATCATCATCATGCGGGCCACCCAGAAGAAGATGATGTCGAAGCCGGTGACGAGCACGCTGGTGGGATACCAGCGGGCAAGGTCCTTCGTCTTTTCCGGCCAGCCCATAGTGGAGAAGGGCCAGAGCGCGGAGGAGAACCAGGTGTCCAGCACGTCCTCGTCCTGCCTGAGGTCGGTGCCGCCGCACTGCGGGCAGGCGGCCGGATCGTCCTCGCTGACGATGAGTTTGCCGCACTGGGCGCAGGTCCAGGCCGGGATGCGGTGGCCCCACCAGATCTGACGGCTGATGCACCAGTCACGGATGTTGTCCAGCCAGTGATAATAGGTCTTGGCCCAGGATTCGGGCAGGATGCGGGTCAGCTCCGGCACGGCGGCGCGGGCGGCCGGGGCCATCTTGGTGGTGGCCACGAACCACTGGGTGGAGACGTGCGGCTCCACCACGGTATGGCAGCGGTAGCAGTGCCCCACGGCGTGATCCAGCTCTTCCACGCCCAGCAGGTCGCCGGCGGCCTCGATGTCGGCCACGATCTTCTCGCGGCAGGCTTCCTTGGTCAGGCCCGCGTACGGCCCGGCCTCGGCCTTCATGACGCCGTTCTCGTCGATGACCTGCACGAACTCCAGCTTGTGCGTGCGGCCCAGCGCCCAGTCGTTGTGGTCGTGGCAGGGCGTGACCTTGAGGGCCCCGGTGCCGAACTCCCGGTCCACGTAGCTGTCCGCGATGATGGGGATGCGGCGGCCCAGCACGGGCACGATGGCCGACTTGCCCACCAGATGGGCGTAGCGTTCGTCTTCAGGATGCACGCAGATGGCGGTGTCGCCGGGGATGGTCTCCGGACGGGTGGTGGCGATGACGATCTCGCCGCTGCCGTCCTCAAGGTGATAGCGCACCTTCCAGAGTTTGCCGCGGTGCGGTTCGTGCTCCACTTCGTCATCGGCCAGGGCCGTGTGGCAGCGCGAGCACCAGTTGATGATGTAATCGCCCTTGTAGATCAGGCCCTCGTTGAAAAGCTGCACAAAGACCTTGCGCACGGCGCGGGAAAGCCCCTCGTCCATGGTGAAGCGCAGGCGCGTCCAGTCCACGGAGGCGCCGAGGGCGCGGACCTGATTGAGGATGCGGTGTCCGTAATCTTCCCGCCACTGCCAGACGCGTTCGATGAAGGCCTCGCGGCCCAGGTCCTGCCGGGTCTTCCCCTCCTTGGCCAGGGCGCGTTCCACCACGTTCTGGGTGGCGATGCCCGCGTGGTCCGTGCCGGGGATCCAGAGGACGTTCTTGCCCTTCTGCCGGGCATGGCGGCAGAGCACGTCGATGAGCGTCTGGTTCAGGGCATGGCCGATGTGCAGCGCGCCGGTGACGTTGGGCGGCGGGATGACGATGCAATACGGATCGCCCGGCGCGTCGGGGTCGGGCGTGAAAGTCTTGTTGTCCTGCCAGTGGGCGCGCCAGCGCTCTTCCACATCTTGGGGCTCGTAGCCCTTGGGGAGGGTGTCAGCCATCTTGCTTTCTCCATGAAAGGCGGCAATACTATCTTGTTATGCAGGTCACGCAACCCACGATATTCGTCCTTTGGGACGATTCCCACATCTGGGGTCTCATGGTCTGGCGCGCACTTCGCGCGCTGGGCCTGCCCTCTCGTCTGGTCAAGGGAAAAGACATAGCCAATGGCGGCCTTTTAGGCAAGCCGCAGGAGGGAGGCCGCGCCGCGCCGCTGCTCATGGCCCCCGGCGGGAACGCCCGGCTCAAGGCGCAGGCCCTGGGCGAGACGGGCCGCGAGGCCGTGCGCCGCTGGCTGCGCGAGGGGGGGCGCTATCTGGGTTTCTGCGGCGGAGCGGGCCTGGCCCTCAGCCATGCGCGGCCCGACGACGGCCTGCACATCTGCCCCTGGTCGCGCGGCAGCTATCCCGAACGGCAGCAGCATCTTATTTCCGGGCATGCGCTGGTGCGCGTGCGCTCCTGCCTGCCGGAGGGTGGGGACGTGCCCGCCGCCGCGCCCGCCGTTCCGTCCGCCGCTCCCGATCCCCTGCGGCCCCCGCTGGAGGATGAGGCCTGCGCGCTGGTGCCGCCCTGCTGGCGCGGCTGCACGCGGCAGGGCGTACGCGGACGCTGCGAACGCGGCCCCGCGCCGGAAGCCGCCGCCCACAGGCCGTCCCTGCCGGTCTGGTGGCCGGGCCGCTTCGCCCCCACGCCGGGCGACAGCGTGAGCGTGCTGGCCGGCTATCACAGCCCGGACAGGGATTTCTGGCTGGCCGACCTGCCCTTGCAACGCATCCCGCAACATGTGTTCGAGGCCTGGCAGGCCCTGTACGGCGTGAACCTTTCGGCGGACTTCCTGACGGATCAGCCGCTCATGGCGGCGGGCAACTACGGCCAGGGCCGCTACGTCCTCAGCTATTCGCATCTGGAAACGCCCGACAGCCCGGACGCCAACCGCTGGCTGGCCCATCTGCTGCGCGAGCTGTCCGGCTGGGAGCCCTCCTCGGAGCATGTGCCCGCCTGGGATATGGATGCCCCGGCGGAGGCGGCCGGCTGGCCCGTGGCGGCCCGCGCGCCCCTGCGGGAGGCGCTGCGCTGCGTGCGCGAGGTGCTCGATCTGGCCGCGGAGCATCATCTGTTCTTCCGGCGCACGCCCTGGCTCTGGGGCTGGAAGGCGGGCCTGCCCGGCGGCACCTGCAACAATCTGCATACCGCTCTGCACACCCTGGCCTGCCTGACGCCTTCGCCGCAGGCGCTGGCCTTCTGGCAGGAATGCGGGCAGCGGCTGGCGGATCTGGCGCGTCTTTTCCGGGCCGGGGCCGAGGGCTACCTGCTGGCCTGCCGTCTGGCCGAAGCGCTGGCCCCCACGGTGCCGGACGCCGTGGACAGGCGCGGCCTCGACAATCAGCGGGAGGCCATTTTCGGTCATCCCATGCGGGGCGGCGGCCTCATCGAGGAGCTGCTGCTCATGGTCGAGGAACTCATCTTTCTTTCCCAGCAGGTGGAGCAGCCCGCCTTCTGACGCGGGCGGCGTCCCTTCCGCCGGGATCTTGCTACGGAGTTCAATGATGACGGATAACGTGTTGCGGCGCGGCCTTGCCCGCTATCTCGCGCCTGAACAGCTCGCGCGCTTGCAGTCCGTGCGCGTGGGCATCGCCGGTGCGGGGGGGCTGGGCTCCAATGCCGCGCTGATGCTGGCCCGCAGCGGCGTGGAGCATTTCCTGCTCATCGACGACGATGTGGTGGACGCCTCCAACCTCAACCGGCAGCAGTTCTGGCCGCGCCATGTGGGGCGGCCCAAGGTGGACTGCCTGGCCGAGCTCTTGCGCGAGCTCAATCCGGCCGTCACGGCGGACTGCCGTCAGGCGCGGATCACGGCGGACAGCCTGCCCGCGCTGCTGCCTGCCTGCCCGCTCTGGGTCGAGGCGCTGGACGGCGCGGCGGACAAACGGCTGCTGGTGGAACAGGCCATGCTCGGCGGCCGCCATGTGGTGAGCGCCTCCGGCATGGGCGGCTACAATGGCGCGCCCATGCGGAAACGCACCCTGGGCTGTCTGACCCTGGTGGGCGACTTCACCACCGACATCCTGGAAGCGCCGCCGCTGGCCCCGCGTGTGACCGAGGCCGCGGCGCTGCTGGCGGATGCGGCCCTGACCTGCATCCTTGATGTCCTGCCCGCCGAAGCTTTCGGCGTTGCCGCAGGGTAGGGCCCGTCAACACGATTCGCCGCCTGTCCGGGGGAGGGGGACCCTCTCGCCTTGCTGTCGATGCCCGCAGCTTCCTGCGTCGCAACGGGCACGGCCTTGCGGGCCGCCCGTCGGCTCGCCCCAGTCGGGAGGGCCCGGCCTTTTCGCCGCGGAGCGAGAAAGGGCGTTCCCGTGCTCCTTCCCCCAAGCCCCCAGCTCTTCCCCGGCGCGCTTTGATCAGGGGAAAAAGCAGGGATGCGGGCCGCATCGCCCCTCAGGACAGGCGGGGAACGTGGAGTTTATTTTTTTTGTATCTTTTGAAATGATTGGTAAAATTTGTGCCAATAGCCCCTAGGCGGCCATGCCTTGCGAGGAGATGTCATGAGCGATCAGTCCACCCCTTCCTTTGCCGACCAGTTCCCCCCTCTGCCCGACGGACTTGAGGAGCTGGAGCCGGACAGCACGTTCCGTTTCGAGTGCCATCCCGGCGTCCGCTGTTTCAATCGCTGCTGTCACGATCTGGTCCTGCCGCTGACGCCCTATGACGTCATGGTCCTGTGCCGTTATCTGGGCATGGACGGCGAGAGCTTTCTGGAGCGTTACGCCACGGTGCGTACCTTCCCGGAGACGGGCTTTCCCCTGCCTTTCCTCAATATGGACGACGTGGAGACGCTCCCCTGTCCCTTTGTGGGCCCTGATGGCTGTTCGGTCTATGCCGCGCGGCCCGCGGCCTGCCGCAGCTACCCGCTGGGGCGTGGCAGCCGTCTGGGGCGCGAGGGCGTGGAAGAGCGGCATTTTCTGGTGCGGGAGCCGCATTGCCGCGGCTTTGCCGGGACGCGGGAATGGACGCCGTTAAGCTGGCGGGAAGATCAGGGCCTGTCCCCCTACAATGCTTTCAACGACCGGTATATGCGGCTTATGTGCATGGTGAGCGCCACAGGCAAGCCGCTTGAGCCGCAGCTCGCCACGCTGGCCCTGGTCTGTCTGTATCAGCTCGACGCTTTCCGGGCGCTCATCGAGGAAAAGAAGCTCCTTGAGCATGTGGAGATCTCCGCCCAGCGGGCGGAAGATGTGCTCTTTGATGACGAGGCCACCCTCCAGTTCGGGCTGGACTGGCTGGAGCTGGTCATTTTCGGGCAGTGTCCGGGGCTGACTGCCAGGGCCCGTTGAGCCGGGCGGGCTGTACCGCCGCCTCACGTGCGGCATTTTCAACGGCAAAACCCGCCAACGGGAAAAAAGTGCCTTTCACGGGGGGCTTCCCCCAGGTCTTTCCGGGGAGGGATGCGGCGCCGGCCGCGTCCTTCCCCGGATTTTCATTTTTGGCATCCTTCTTGCTGAGATGTGGGCAACCGTCTTTGACTGGAAAAAACAGCCGCCCAGGCACAAACAAAGGATGTGGATCATGGAAGTTTCCGGCATTACCGTCAGCCCCAATTATATTTTCCAGCTGCCCGAAACGGACGACGAAGGTTCGGCTCCTGCCGCCCTGCGTGACGCCGTCAGCTTCTCCACCCCGTATCTGCTTCCCGATGAGGAAGCCGAAGTGGTGCTGGATGATACCATCAACCTGATCGGCGCCGATTATACGGCTGCCTTTTCCGTGCATGGCGGCCTTAACGAAAATCGCGTCTATCAGTTGCTCGGCCTGATGTAGGTAAGGGCCCCGCGCTCCGGCGCGGAGCCCCCTTCACCGGCCTTTTCCCGCCGCTGTTTGACAGCCGCGCCGCGCCCGACGTATGGTCTTGGCGCGGCGCTTTTTTTGCCGGCGGCGGTAGTCTGGAGCATTTTCCGTTTGAAGCGCGTTGCGCTTCAGATCCTACGGCCCCGTTTCGCGGAAAAACGCGGTTTCCCGCTCACTTTTGGCCGGGCGGCGCTGTTGCCGCCGTTTTGCGTTCTGTCTTTTCCCAAGGCAAAACGCGCTATCACAGGAGAGATCGATGCTGGATATTGATCGGCAGATGGCCGTCATCAAGCGCGGTGTGGCCGAGCTCATTGATGAAAAAGAGCTGCGCAAGAAACTGGAACGCGGTACGCCCCTGCGGGTCAAGGTGGGCTTTGACCCGACCGCGCCCGATTTGCATTTCGGGCATACGGTGGTCATGCACAAGATGCGCCACTTTCAGGAGCTGGGACACACCGTCATCTTTCTTATCGGGGACTTCACGGGGCGTATCGGCGACCCCTCCGGCCGTTCGGAGACGCGCCCCCCGTTGACGGAAGAGCAGGTGGTGGCCAACGCCGAGACCTATAAGAAGCAGCTCTTCAAGATCCTTGATCCCGAAAAGACGCTGGTGGAATTCAATTCCCGCTGGCTGGGCAAGATGGATGCGGCCGACTTCATCCGTCTGTGCTCTCGTTATACCGTGGCTCGCATGATGGAGCGCGACGACTTCGAGAAGCGCTATCGGGAGCAGCGTCCCATCTCCATCCACGAATTCCTCTATCCGCTCTGCCAGGGCTACGATTCCGTCTCCCTCAAGGCCGACGTGGAGATGGGCGGTACGGACCAGAAGTTCAATCTGCTTGTGGGCCGCACCCTGCAGGCCCAGTACGGCATGGAGAGCCAGTGCATCCTGACCATGCCCCTGCTGGAAGGCCTGGACGGCGTGCGCAAGATGTCCAAGAGCTACGGGAACTATATCGGCATCGACGAACCGCCGTCGGAGATGTTCGGCAAGGTCATGGCCGTTTCCGACGACCTCATGTGGCGCTACTACGAGCTGTTGTCCTCGCTCTCGCTGGAAGAGATCAGCGCCCTCAAGGCTGATGTGGCCGAAGGCCGTGTGCATCCCAAGGCCGCCAAGGAGCAGCTCGCCAGTGAGATGGTGAGCCGTTACCACAGCCCTGCGGCGGCGGAAGAGGCTCGTATGGGCTTCAATGTCGTTTTTGCCGGCGGCGGCGTGCCCGATGACGCGCCGGAACATACGTGCGCCCAGGGTGAGGACAGCACGCCTCCGGCCTTCCTGGAGGCCGCCGGACTGGTCAAGAGCCGTGGCGAGGCCAAGCGCCTGATCAAGGAAGGCGCGCTTTCCGTGGACGGCGCGCGCTGCGATGACGCCCTGTCGCCGCTTGCTCCCGGTGAATATGTCATCAAGCTTGGCAAGAAGCGCTTCCTGCGCCTGACGGTGACGGCATAAGCCTTTTTCCCTGTGCCTAAATCGAAGCGCCGTTGTCCCTCTCAGGGACAACGGCGCTGTTTTTTGCGCTGATAGCGGCAGAGCCTGCGGGACGGCTGCCTCCTCGTACCTTGCCGTTTGTAGTGACAAAATGTTTTAGACGGTAAAGCGCGTCGTCCCCTCAACAAACCATCCGGCATGGGAAAGCGCGGCGTGAGGGCTAAGGTCGTCCCCCTGCGGGAGCCGGTTCGCCGTTGGGGGCCTGTGTCGGCTCCGGCGCGGGCTTGGGCGCATCCTCGCGCGGCACGTCGAAGGAAAAGGTCTCGTACCAGTAGAGATGGGCACGCTCATGCCGCCAGCTCTTGGAAGGCAGACCGGCCTTGATACAGAGGTTTTCCAGATACATCTGCTTGTTCCAGCCCTGCTCCACCGGCACTTCCGGCAGGAAGACGCCGCTGCTGCCGTCCAGCTCCAGCAGGAGGCCATGCCGTCCGATTTCTATCTGGTCGATGGACGGACAGGGGCTGAGCGGGCCAAGCACTGAGATATGGATATCCACCCGTTCAAATTCCTCCGGCCTGAGCGGGGGGAAGCGCAAGTCCTCGAAGGCCGCGGCGCGTGCCATGCGCCAGACATTGCGGAAAAGCGGCTCGTGTCCGATCATGGTGCCGATGCAGCCCCGCAGGCGGCCTCTGATCTTGAGCGTCACGAAGGAGCCAAGGGGTTTGGCCAGCGTGCTCTTGGCCAGTTTGGGCGGCAGGGCCGGGACCTGCTTGCCTGTTTCTCCGGCAAGCTGCGTCTTGATGGCGAGCTGTGCGCACATCCCCAGGAGTTTCTTTTCCACTTCCGTCAGCATTTCCGTCTCCTTGCCGCGCAAAGCAGGGCATGCGGTTTTCCCGTCGCGGCGTCGCCGCTGCGGGAGCAGGCTGGGTTCGGGCTGCGGTTGCTCTCGCAAACCGCCGGCCAGGGCTTTCAGGACGCAATGACCGTCCATCTGCACGATAGTAAAACAGGGGGATACGCTCCGCGTCAAGGGAAAGCCCGGATCCCTTTCCGTGAAGAGCGTGTTGGCGCGTCCCTTGCGCAAATAAAGAAAATCGCTTGTGGAAGTTCCCCTTCCCCCAATGCAAGCAGTGAATAGTGGTAACAGGCTCTAGAGTTTTTTTCGTTTGAAATGCTTTGCGTTCGAAGCATACGGTCTGTCGTTCCCGGAAAAAGCGCGTCTTTCCGTTCCTTCTTGACCGTGCGGCGCTGCGCTGCCGCCTCGTATTTTGCTTTTTTAAAGGCAAACACTCCAGGCATAGGCAGGCGGGGCAGGTCCCGCGCCGCTCATGCCTCAGAATGCGTCAGCGTAGTTTGCCGCAGTTGGTGATCGTGTTATCAAGCTGCCGGCTCGCCGCGACGACGCCGCGTCGGGAAGGATTTCCCTTTGCGGTCACTGCGTCCTTGCTGCGGCATTTGATGAGTTTGGCCCCCACGATTTGGCCGGCGACCCCGCCTGCGCATGCTTTGGCCTGGCCAGTAGCGCTGACCGTGCTTCGGTTGTCGCAGCCTTTGGCGGTTGCCTCCGAGTCGATCTCCCCGACAACGCCGCCGGCGTACACTTCGCTGCCCCCGTCGAGCACGTTGCTCGCACTGGCTGAGACCGCAGCTTCATTGGTGCAGTCTTCAATGCGGGCTGAGCTTCCGCTGTACGCGGCAATGCCGCCGGCCCGCACATAGCCGGCTCCATCCACCGTTACGGGGCCTTTATTTTGACAGCCGGACAGGAGGACGTCCTTGAGAGAGGCATCCACCGTCGTACTGATGCCTGCTATGCCGCCGCCACTGAGTTTGTTGGCTTGTCCACTGGAATTTTTTACATCAATGGTTGCGTAATTTGTACAATTTCTAATGATCCCCTTGTTTGTCCCCACGATGCCGCCAACGGCGCTTCCGGCTTTTACAATACCGCGGGCGGTGCAGTTTTCTACCTGCCCCATATTGTAGCCGACGATCACCCCGGAACTGGCCTGCGGATGAGAGGCGGCGATCCCTTCCGCCGATGTTTCCACAGTAAGATTTCGTATTACGCCGCAATGATTCAATAAGCCGAACAGGCCGGCGTAGTCGTAGCAGGTATCATTCAGCGTGAGCTGAGAGATCGTATGCCCGCCGCCGTCAAAGATGCCGCCGAAGCTATTGAAGCCCTTGCCGATGGGGAGCCACGGGCTGCTGAGCCTGATGTCCGCGGTCAGCCGGAGATGTTTCCCGTCAAGAAGCGTGTTGGCGGCGTTGATGTTCCGCAGGTGTTTTTCCGTGGAGATCAGATAGGGATCTTCTTGCGTGCCTGAGCCGCCGCCGAACGCTTCCAGCTCGGGGTGAGGACTCCACGAGCAAGCCGCAAACGTGGCAAGCATGGCAAGCAAGAGAAGGTTGCCCAGTACCCGCCTGCTCCTGAGAGTGGCGCTGACCGCCCCTGTGCGGGGAGGGGATTTGGGTTGCTGCGCGTCCATACGGCTTTCATCCCTCCTTCGGAAACGCTCAAAAGTGCCGGTTGGGCCATCGCTACGCCCGCATGCGGGGCGCTATGCGGAGGAGCTTCACGCGCAGAAGAAACGCACGGCGTCAGGCTGATGTCCCGATCCCCCGGCTTACGGCCCAAGTGCCGGAATACGGTATCCGCTGAAAAATTTTGCTCAAAATAAGAAATGCCACAACTTGCGTTGCGGCAATTCTTGTAAGAGGCCGAGAGGTCCGCGGCATTGCAGGCAATGCGCGCAGGCGGCCGACTAGTCTTCGCCTTCGGCGTGGGACTGCTTGCCGGCGCCCTTGAGACCGTACATGGTGGTGGAACCGGAGGACCAGAATTCCAGCACTTCTTCATTGACCAGCTGGGTGAGCAGCTTTTTCACTTCGCGGG
>DWYJ01000048.1 GCA_019118745.1 Candidatus Desulfovibrio gallistercoris
TTTGCAAAGCTCAAGTCATTTCGACGCATTGCAACCCGCTATGATAAATTGGCCGCGACATTTCGGGCAAACGTCATGTTAGCGGCCTGTTTGATTTGGCTGCAATAAACTTTTTAGAAACAGCCCCTAGGGCTAGTTGATACAAATTTTACGAGTCATTTCGATTGATAAGGAAAGACTGTCCACGCTCCATCCGTCATTGGGGCGAGGTCGCCCCACGTCCCTGAGTTTTCGCCCGGTAAAAGCGCGCAGGGGAAGGGTGCGACCGAAAGGCGGCCCGCAGGGCTGCGCCCGTCAGGCGACAACAGAGCCTTACGGGCATCGACTCCCGCGTCGGCAGAGGGGGGGCCCTTCCCCCAAACAGCAACAAATAGCGCCAACAGGCCCTAAAGGGCGCTTCCGCCCTTGAGCAACGCGCGGGAACACTTGAGGAGCTTCCGCTTTATCCTGCGCGGGAGCGAGACGGGCTCGCTTCTTTTGCGGGCGATGGCGAACTGCTCAGGATGCACCAGATCTTTGTTCTTTCCGTCCACACGCTGGGCGTCGCAGGCCTCGAGAAGGCCTTTTTTTGCGCCCAGGAAACAGTTCTGTCTGTACCAGAAGGGGATCTTTTCGTCATCCCAGATGAAGGGGCGGATGACGTCATACAGCAGGAAGTCGTGTTGCAGGAATTTGGCGGCCCAGTAGGAAGGCCATTGTTCATTGACATGCTGCAAGCCGCCCTGTCCGGGGATGGCCGCGGAAAAAAGCACATAGTTGCAATGCGCCGTAAGGAAAGCGATGAAGTCATCGGCGAGCCGTGCGTCGATATGCTCCGCGACCTCAAGGGAAATGAGCAGATCGTGCGGGGGGAGCTGCCAGAGGGGAGAATTCCTGTCGGCGATGCTCTGCTCGATATGGCAGGGATAAAAATCTTTCGCGGCGATCTGCAGATAGTCCAGCGGGACCCAGGGGCCGTCTATGCCCGTCCTGGCGACGGTATCGGGAAAGCAGCTCAACCACGTCCCCACGCCGCAGCCCACATCCATCACCGAACGTATGTGCGGCAGATGACCGAGGGCCCTGTCCAGCAGCGTACGGGCGCTATGGAGCGTGTTTTTGTGTCTGTTGAGGTAAAAAGAGTCGTCGTATGCGGCATGAGACATGGTCTTCTCCGGTTTCGTGCCCGCTGCGGCTCATGCCGCGGCGTTTTCTCACCGCACGGCCAACAAGCGTAGCGCGCAGCGTTTCAGCTTTGACGCGATGCGCAGCAACAGCGGGCGCTTCGTGCGGTAATTCATCAGGTAGAGCTTGTGGATGCGCTGATCGACGGCGACCGTGTCCGGGAATTTCGGCGCCGCGGGCGCACGCGATATGTCGCTGTCCCAGCGGGTGGTAGGCGTGGTGGTGTGCGTGCCGCTGCCCATACCGATGTTGAGCGTGTAAGAGCGAACAGGATTGATGCCCAGCATCTTTCGCGTGAAGCGGGCATAGTCGGCTCGTATGTCCCACGTATCGAGCTTTCCTTCCATCTGGGCATCCAGCATGGGGCTGAGGTCCTCGCCGCCGGCATTGAAGGCTTTGCGCCGCTGCGGTGAGGCCTTGAACGTCTCATAGTCCTTCACGTCCCAGTCGATGTCCAGGAAGCGGTCGTTCCACGAGGCCCAGCCCCAGCAGTTGAAGCGGGGGATGGCGTATACGTCGTACGGATAGCCGGAAGGCAACTTGCGGGCGATGTTGGGCGGGGTCCAAGCGGAGATATTGAAGATGTTTTCGTTGTCCGCGTAGCGGGCAAGCCCTTCATTGAGAAAACGCAGGGTATGGGGAGAGGTCACGATATCGTCCTCGATGACGACGAGCCGCTCATGCCGCCGGAACATCTCGGTGAGGCCGTCGATGATGGAGGCGGCGCAGCCCATATTGTGCGGCCGTTCCACCACCTCAAGCCGCGCAAAGCCTGTGACGGAGCGGGACAGAGCGCGTACGGCCCGCGTGCCTACCTCGTCTTTCTCATGGCGGGGGCCGTCGCAAAAGATGGTCAGCGTCGATGCCGCCGCCAACTCGTTGGCCGCCAGGGCCGTCAGGGTGCGCGCAAGGAGGTCGGGACGGTTGAAGGCAAAAACGGCGATGGGAGCGGCGTTCGGCATGATGCGTTCCTGAGGGGCGTTTGGGGGCTGAGCGTTCTTACGGGGCGGCAACGGCTGCACCGGCAGGGGGCTCTCCGGCAGTCCGGGCAAGGTAGGCCTCATAGGCGGGAAGGACCTCCCGCGTGCTGCCCTGCATGCGAATGCGGCCCTTTTCCATCCAATACAGCATGTCGCAGGACTGCACCGTGCTCAGCCGGTGGGCGATGAGCACGATGGTGGTCTCGGCGCGCAGCGTTCCAATGGTGTTTTGTATGGCGAGTTCCGAAGCGCCGTCAAGGGCGGAGGTGGCTTCATCGAAAAGGAGGAACTGCGGCCGGTGGTAGAGGGCACGTGCGACGGAGACGCGTTGCAGCTGACCGCCGGAAAGGCGCACGCCGTGATCGCCGATGAGGGTATCCACGCCCTGCTCCAGGTCGTCCAGAAAATCCACGGCCGCCATGCGGCAGCATTCCAGGACGCGTTCCCGGTCGATGTCCTCGCCCCACTGGCTGAAGGCCACATTCTCCGCTATGCTGCCGTTGAGCAGGAAGGGCGCCTGCGGCACATAGCCGATGCTCCGCATCCAACCCTGCCGCAACGCCGGGTCCATGCGCACGCCGTCCACCAGGATCTGCCCGCTGGTAGGCTCGTACAGGCCGGTCAGCAGATTGACGAGCGTGCTCTTCCCCGCGCCGGACGTGCCCACTAGGCCGACCATACTGCCGCGGGGGATGACGAGGTCGATATCCCGCAGGGCATCTTCCCGCTCCTCAGGCGTGCCGGGATAGCGAAAGCTCACATGTTCCAAGCGCAGTTCCTGTCGCAGGGGGCAGGGCCGGGGGGCTGCCTGCCGGCGAGGCAGCGCTTCGACCGTGTGCAGCATCTCCAGCACCTGTTCCGCCATATGCTGGTGCTGCTGCATGGTCAGTACGCTTTGCAAGCCTCTGTTCATGACGGGCAGCAGTCGCCAGGCCACGGCCGCCAGCAGGGTCAGGGTAGCGCTGATGTGGGCCAGACCGGCCCCTTGCCAGCGCAGGATCAGCACGGTCGCCAGCAGCAGCACCGTGCCCACGAGTTCCAGCACCCAGGAGGGGAGCGGCGGAAACACGGCCAGATGGCTCTGGCAGAGGGCGGCCCGCTGCTCGGCCTCCTGGAACTGCTGTGAAAAAAGCTCCTGCCGTTGGTAGATGAGCACGTCGCGTATGCCGTTGAGCCCTGTGTAGATGAAATTGGTCGCGACCAGGTTGGAGGCGGCATATTCCCGGCTGAAGCGCTGCACCTGGCGGCGGCAGAAGCGGAAGACCAGCCATGCGCTCGTCCCGGTGACGGCGAGGATCAACAGGCTGCCGGAAAGCGTCATGCAGCAGATGCTGAGAAAGAGAATGCCCGCCACCACGAGATTGGAGAGCGTTTGCAGGAAATTGAAGAGGAATATGCCGATGCTGGAACGCCAGCTGAGGATGGTGATGAGGTCGCTGATCTTCTGCTGCGTATGCCAGACGTAGGGGGCGGACATGTAGCCCTGATAGAGACGAGAAACGATGTGGAACGAGACCATCTGGCTGAAGCGGCTTTGCCGCCAGGTCAGCAGAGAGAGCAGGCAGGTCTTCAGCAGGGCGGCCAAGCTGAGGCCCAACAGCACCAGGACGAGCAGCAGCCGCGGGTCTTCCGTAAGGGGCCGCAGCGCGGGGAGCATGCCCAGCAGCTTCTGCATGGCCGCCGAGCGGACGAGCGTTTCCGGCGAGGCCAGCACGACCCCCAGCAGGGAAACGGCGCCTGCCAGCACGAATTCGGAAAGCGCCGTCACGATGGCCAGCACGGTGACGCGGCAGAAGCTGCGCCGGAGTGCCGTGGGCAGTGACGTGAAAACGTGCCGGAACAGGCTGAAGATCTGTGGTTTTGCCATATCAGGAGCGGGGAGCGGCAGTCTGTGAGAGGAAGTCCGCGTAGGCAGCGCGCAGGCCGTCCTCCAGCGTGATGCGCGGACGCCAGCCCAGGGCGAATAGCCGCCCGGAGTCCATAAGTTTGCGCGGCGTCCCGTCGGGCCTAGTCGGATCGGTGAGGATCTCGCCGTCAAAGCCTACCACGCGGGCCGTGAGGCGGGCGATATCCATGATGCTCAATTCTTGCCCGCTGCCGACATTGATGTGTTCGGCTTCCGAATAGCGCTCCATGAGGAAGACGCAGGCCTCTGCCATGTCGTCGGCATGCAGGAACTCCCGCAGGGGCGTGCCGGTCCCCCAGATGCGGACGGCCTTCTGCCCCGTGACCTTGGCCTCGTGGAAGCGGCGGATGAGCGCCGGGATCACGTGACTGTTTTCCGGGTGGTAGTTGTCGCCCGTGCCGTAGAGATTGGTGGGCATGGCGCTGATGGCATCAAAGCCGTATTGCGCGCGGTAGGCCTGACACATCCTGATCCCCGATATCTTGGCCAGGGCGTAGGGTTCGTTGGTGGGCTCCAGCGGGCCGGTGAGCAGGTGCTCCTCCCGGATGGGCTGGGGGCAGAGTTTGGGATAGATGCAGGACGAGCCCAGGAAAAGCAGCTTTTTGACCTTGTGCTGCCAGGCGCAGTGGATGACGTTGTTCTGGATCTGGAGGTTCTCGTAGATGAATTGCGCGGGATAGGCCGCATTGGCGTGTATGCCGCCCACCCTGGCCGCCGCCAGCACCACATAGTCGGGCCGCTCGGCGGCAAAGAAATCCCGCACGGCCTCCTGTTCCAGCAGGTCGAGTTCCGCGTGGCTGCGCAGGCAGAGCCGTTCATAGCCGGCACGGCGCAGGGCGCGGCAGATGGCGCTGCCCACAAGGCCACGGTGGCCGGCGACAAAGAATTTTCCGTCTTTTTGCAACATGTGATCGCCTCGACGACGGGGAGGCGGGGAGGCGCTGCTTCCCGCATCCCGTTTCGGAAAGGGATTATTCCTCGTGCTTGAAGCTGATGAAGCCGGCTTCTTCCACCACGGCATCCCGCAGGGCCAGCGCCAGATCATGGCGGGCCATCTCCCGCACCATCTCCTCGAAGGTCGTGCGCGGCCGCCAGCCCAGCCGTTCCCGCGCCTTGGCCGGATCGCCCAGCAGGGTCTCCACCTCGGCGGGACGGAAATAGCGCGGATCGACGCGCACGATGACGTCCCCCACCTGCGGGGCGGGGCGCAGCGGCTTGCCCTGGGCGGCCTGCGCGGCCTTGTCGGCATCCACCGCGGCCACGACGCCGGTCTCGTGGAGCCCTTCGCCCCGCCAGTCGAGCCTCAGGCCCAGTTCCGCCGCCGCGGCGTCCACGAAATCCCGGACGGAGAACTGCCGCCCCGTGGCGATGACGAAATCTTCCGGCTGCTCCTGCTGGAGCATGAGCCACTGCATCTCCACGTAATCGCGCGCATGGCCCCAGTCGCGGCGGGCGTTCAGGTTGCCGAGATAGAGGCACGAGCCCAGGCCGAGCAGGATGCGCGCCAGGGCGCGCGTGATCTTGCGGGTCACGAAGGTCTCGCCGCGGACGGGAGACTCGTGG
>DWYJ01000049.1 GCA_019118745.1 Candidatus Desulfovibrio gallistercoris
ATTCCGTGCACTGTGCCGGAGAGTCGCAGGGGGCGTGTTTGGCTGCAGCTATCAGTGGCAAAAAAATGAAAATGGAAGGTCATCACATTTTTGAGCTGCTTTTTCTTCGATAGAGGTGGTTGCCTAGCTTCTGAGTGCGGACGTTTTCAGTGGGATATGCCTTTTTTTGTTGGCACGCGGCTGCTGCCCGGCATCAGGGCGTGGCAGTCTGCGCGGCTGGCGGCAGGGGTGTAGTGGGGCGTGCCCCGCTACACCCCTTACACCCCCGTACTCCCCCTTGTCTCTGTGGCGAAGGGAGTCCCTGTCGTATGTCGTACCTGCGCGTTGCGCGACGAGGAGGGGCCTCTGTAGGAAAGTTTTCTCATGCGTGGTGAGAAACGTTGCCCGGAATGAAGGGCGGTGCGTGGGCGAAGTTTTTCCCGCTGGATGACGGATGCTGCGAGCAGGGGAGGACTTGCCTCGTGTTCCGATTCTTCCCCGGTAAAAGCGCGCTGGGGAAGGGATGGGGGCTTGGGGGAAGGGGAACCCCTCTCGCGCCGGCGGAGGGGTTCCCCTTCCCCCAATCTTACACCGTCTAGCGCCCGGTCCACTGCACGCGGTGCACGTCAGGGGCGGGCAGGGCAACGCTGCGGGGATAGTGGATGGCGGGCTTGCCGTAGAGCATGCAATAGCTCAGTTCGTAGCCTTCGGGCATGCCCAGGCGCTGCATGACGTCGGGCATGAAGAGGGTGATGCACCAGTAGAGCAGGCCGCACCAGGTGGTGCCCAGTCCCCAGGACTGCGCCAGAAGTTCGAAATAGGAAAGATAGATGATCGGGTCCTGTGTGGGGCAGGGGGCATCCTTGGCGTTGGCCACGATGACGCAGTGCGGGGCCATGCGGAAAAGCACGTCCGCCTGCTTTTCCCGCCAGAGGCGCGGGGCGGCGCGAAAGACCTTGGCCCGGCGGTCGTCGGGGATGGCTCCGGCGGCGTCGAGTTCGGCCAGCCGGGCATAGACCTCTTCACGGAAGGCTTGCAGGGAGGTCAGCGTGTCCAGCGTACAGACCCAGAGTTTGCGGGCGTTGACGCCGGTGGGGGCGTACTGGGCGGCGGTGAAGAGCTGATCGAGAGTGGCGCGGTCCACATCTTCCTGCCGGTACTGGCGGTAACTACGTCGTCCGCGCACCAGTGCGGTCAGCGCCTCCGGGCCGGGCAACGCGCCCGCGAGCGGCAGACAGTCCGCCGGCGTCTGCCCGAGTATGGAAACGGCCCCGGCGGGGCAGACAGCCAGACAGTGCCGGCAGCCGATGCAATTTTCTTCATGCAGAATGGCGGGGTAACCGTCGTGCATGGTCAGGGCCTGGCCCACGCAGTCCTTGACGCAGGCCCCACAGGACAGGCATGTTGAGGTATCGACGGAAAAAGCGATCATGAGACCTCCTCGGCAGGGGTGAGTGATGGGCTTTATTGTGCTTCCAAACAGGCCGGGTGGCAAGCTGCCGGCAAGGGCGGAGGGGATATGCGCATACGAAAGGGAGCGGCGGCCGTGGGCCTGCTGGTCGTGGGCGCGCTGGCGCTGGGGCTGTGGCGGCTGGTGCTGCGTGGGGACAGCGCTCCGGTCTTTTACGGCAATGTGGAGATACGGCAGGTGGACGTGGGCTTTCGCGTGGGCGGACGCCTGACCGACCTGCTGGTGGAGGAGGGCGACAGCGTGCAGGCCGGCGATCTGCTCGCCCGGCTGGACGACGATACGCTGACGGCGCAGGCGCAGCAGGCGCAGGCCCAGCTGGCGCGGGAGAAGGCCAATCTGCAACGGCTGGAAAGCGGTTACCGCAGTGAAGAGATCGCCGCCGCGCGTGCGGAGCTGGCCGCCGCGCGTGCCCTTGCCGACAATGCCCGCCAGAATCTGCAGCGGGTGGAAGCCATGCGGGCGGGCAACGCCATTTCCCAGAAGGAGCTGGACAATGCCCGCGGCACCTACCGCAATGCGGCGGCCAAGCAGAAGGCGGCGCAGGAGCAGTTGACGCTGGTGAGCACCGGCTACCGGGATGAGGATATCGCCGCCCAGCGGGCGACGGTGGCGGCCGCCGAAGCACAGTACGCTCTTGCGCGCATCGCGCTGGAGGACGCGGCCCTGCACGCGCCGCAGGCGGGCGTGGTGCTGACGCGGGTACGCGAGGCCGGGGCCATCGTGCAGGCGGGGCAGCCTGTCTATACGTTGAGCCTCACGGAACCGGTCTGGCTGCGGGTCTATGTGGACGAACCGCAGCTGGGCGGCATCCGGCCCGGCATGGCCGTGGAGGTGCTGTGCGACGCCGCGCCCGGCCGCAGCCTGCCCGGACGGGTGGGCTTCATCTCCCCCTCGGCGGAATTCACCCCCAAGAATGTGGAGACGGCCGAAGTGCGCACGTCGCTGGTCTACCGGGTACGCGTGCAGGCGGAGGACCCGGACGGCATCCTGCGGCAGGGCATGCCTGTCCGCGTGCGGCTGCCTGCCGCCGGAGAGGCGTCGCGCCCATGAGGCCGGAGAAGGGCACGACGGAGCCCGCGTATGCCGTTGAGCTGGACGGGCTGGGGATGCGCTTCGGGACGCTGACGGCGCTCAGCGAGATCTCGGCCCGCATCCGTGCCGGGCGGATAACCGGGCTCATGGGGCCGGATGCCGCGGGCAAGACCACGCTGCTGCGGCTGATGGCCGGTCTCATGCAGCCCACGACGGGGACGGTGCGCCTGCTGGGCACCGACGCCCTGCGGCTCGCGCAGACGGCCCCCAACAGCATCGGCTACATGCCGCAACGCTTCGGCCTGTATGAGGACCTTTCCGTGCGGGCCAATCTGGAACTGCACGCCCGCCTGCGCGGCGTGGAGGGCGAGGAGCGGGAAACGCTTTTTGCCCGCCTGCTGGGGTTTACCGGGCTGGCCCCCTTCACCGGACGCCTTGCCGGGCGTCTTTCCGGCGGCATGAAACAGAAACTGGGCATCGCCTGCGCGCTGCTCGGCTCGCCGCGCGTCCTGCTGCTGGACGAGCCCGGCGTGGGGGTGGACCCGCTCTCCCGGCGCGAGCTCTGGGAAATGGTTACGACCCTGTGCCGCGAAGGCATGACCATCATCTGGTCCACGGCCTATCTGGACGAGGCCGCCCGCTGTCCGGAAGTCCTCATGCTCAATGAGGGCCGCCTGCTCTACGCCGGCGCGCCCGAGGCCATGCTCGAGCGCGTGCGGGGGCGGGTGTTCGCTCTGCGGCCGCCGCGTGAGGCGCGGCGTGACTGCCTTGCCCGCTGGACGGACAGGGACGGCGTGGAAGATGTGGTGGTGCAGGGCAGCCGCATCCGTCTGCTGCTGGCCGCGGACGCGGCGGAAGGGCTGGCCCTCAGGGTGCGGGAGGAGGGCGGCGAGCCCGTCCCGCCTCGGCTGGAAGATGCCTATATGAGCGCTTTGGGCGGCATGCTGAAAACGCCTTCGCCCTACGGGCGGCGCGCGGCGGAGGACAGCGGCGCGGCGGCCGCAAGCGGGGACGTGACGGCGGAGCGCATCGTGGCCGAGGGGCTGACCAAGCGTTTCGGCACATTCGTGGCGGCGGATGCGGTGAGCTTCCGCGTGCGGGCCGGGGAGATATTCGGCCTGCTGGGGCCCAACGGGGCGGGGAAGTCCACCACCTTCCGCATGCTCTGCGGCCTCTCCCGCCCTACGGCGGGCCAATGCCGGGTGGACGGGGTGGACCTGCTGCGGGCGGGCAGTCTGGCGCGCGCCCGGCTGGGCTACATGGCGCAGAAGTTTTCCCTTTACCCGGACATCAGCGTGGCCGCGAACGTCGGCGTTTTTGCCGATCTGTACGGCCTCAGCCGCCGGGAACAGCGGGAGCGCCTGCCGCGCCTGGCCGAGGCCCTGGGCCTTGCGCCCTTCTGGCACAGCCGGACGGACAGCCTGCCGCTGGGGCAGAAACAGCGCCTCGCCCTGTTGTGCGCCACCCTGCACGAGCCGCCGGTGCTCTTTCTCGATGAACCGACCTCCGGCGTGGATGCCCGCACCCGCCGTGACTTCTGGAAGCACATCCTTGCCCTCACCGCCGCCGGGACGGCCGTGCTGGTGACCACGCATTTCATGGAAGAGGCCGAATACTGCGACCGGCTGGCCTGCATCAACGGCGGGCGCATCATCAGCATGGGCACGCCGGACGATCTCAAGGCCGCCTGCGCCCGCGAAAGCGGACAGGACGATCCCACGCTGGAGGACGCCTTCATCGCCTGCATCCTGCGGCAGCGCCGCGAGGAGGCGCAGGCATGAACCGCTTCTGGTGGCGTCAGCTCGGGGCGCTCGTGCGCAAGGAGGCGCAGCAGATCGTCCGCGATCCTTCTTCCTATCTGGTGGCCGGCGTCCTGCCGCTGCTCTTCCTTTTCCTGTTCGGCTACGGGATCACGCTGGACCCCGGCGTCCTGCGGCTGGCCGTGCTCAATGAAAGCGGCGGCGCGTCCTCGCAGCAGCTGGCGGCCGCCTTTGCCCATTCGCCGTGGTTCACCGTGCGGACCGTGCACGACATGCCCGAAGCCGAGGGCCTCATGCGTGATTCCCGCGTACAGGGGGTGCTCGTGCTGCGGCAGGATTTCGACGCCTGTCGGGAGCGCGGCGCGGCGGCGCAGCTCATGCTCATCGTGGACGGCACGGAACCCAATATCGCCACCTTCATCCAGAGTTACGGACAGGGCGTCATCAGCCGCTGGCAAAGTTTGCAGTCGCCCGGAGCCGAGGCCATACAGCCCGCCGTGGGCGTGGAACAACGCTTCTGGTACAATCCTACGGCCCGCAGCGAGCAGTTCCTCGTGCCCGGGGCCATCACCGTCATCATGACCCTCATCGGTACCCTGCTGACGTCGCTGGTCTTCGCCCGTGAATGGGAGCGCGGCACCATGGAAGCCATGTTCGCCACCCCGGTCAGCCGTTTGCAGCTTTTGCTGGGCAAGCTGATCCCCTATTTCGGCATGGGCATGTTCAGCATGGGCGTCTGCGCGCTGGCCGCGGTCTGGCTGTTCGAGGTGCCGTTCCGGGGCTCGGTGGGCGCGCTGCTGCTTTTGTCGTCCGTGTTCATGTGCTGCGCGCTGGGGCAGGGGCTGCTCATCTCCACGGCCTTTCGTACGCAGCTCGTGGCGGCCGAGGCCGGGCTCTTCTCCGGCTTTTTGCCCGCCCTGCTGCTGTCGGGCTTCGTGTTCGACATCAACAGCATGCCGCCCGTCCTGCAATGGCTGACGCATCTGCTGCCGGCCAGCTACTTCAATACCAGCCTGCGGACGCTCTTCCTGGCCGGGGACGTGTGGGCGATCTACGGGCGGGCGCTCTTCTTCATGGGGCTGCTGGCGGCGGCGCTGCTGGGCCTGACCTACCGCAATCTGCGCAAGAGGCTGGATGTATGACGGGTGCGATCGATTGGCGCCGCTTTGCGGCCATCGTCCGCAAGGAACTGCTGGTCCTCCTGAGCAACCGCGTCTCGCGGATCATGCTGGTGGTGCCGCCGCTCATGCAGATCGTCATTTTCGGCTGGGCGGCCACGCTGGAGGTGCGCAATGTGGACGTGGCCGTGCTGCGGCATGACGCGGGCCGGCTCTCCACGGAAGTGCTGCACCGTCTGCGGGGCTCGCCCACGTTCCGGCATATCTTCTTCGTGGACAGCGAGGCGGCGCTGCGGCAGGCCGTGGAAGAGGAACGGGCCCTGCTGGCGCTGGTCTTCCCGCAGGACTTCTCCCGGCGGGCGGCGGCAGGGGAGACGGCCACGCTGCAGATCATCCTGGACGGCCGCCGCTCCAATGCCGCGCAGATCGCCGCCTACTACCTCCAGACCCTGCTGCAGGAGGTGGGCGCGCAGACGCCGCGCGGTCAGGCTGCCGCCACGGCCGGCCTGACGCCGCAGCTCCTGCTGGCCGGGCGCTGCTGGTTCAATCCCAATCTGGAGTTCCAGTGGTTTTTCCTGCCCAACCTCATCGGCATGCTGAGCTTCATGCTCGGGCTGGTGGTGACCGGGCTTTCCGTGGCCCGCGAGCGCGAGGTGGGCACCTTCGACCAGCTGCTCGTGTCCCCCGCCACGCCGACGGAGATCGCGCTGGCCAAACTCATGCCCGGCTGCCTCGTGGGGCTGGTGCACGGGAGCATCTTCCTGCTGATCACGGTCTTCGGCTTCGGCGTGCCCTTCACCGGTTCCGTCGTCCTGCTCTATGCGGCCATCCTGATCTTTGCGCTGGCCTCCGGGGGCGTGGGCCTCATGGTCTCTTCCCTCTCCTCCACCCAGCAGCAGGCCTTTCTGGGGGCTTTTACCGTGGGCGTGCCCTGCATCCTCCTTTCCGGGGCCGTGACGCCGGTGATCAATATGCCGCCCTTCCTCCAGCACGCCAGCCAGCTCAACCCGGTGGCGCATTTCACCATCCTCGTGCAGGGGGTGTTCCTCAAGGACATCTCCCTTGCGGCCGCCGCCGTGAGCCTGGGCAAGATCGCCTGCATCGCGCTGGTCTGCGTGAGCGTGGCGGTCTGGATGTTCCGGCGGCGGGTGTGAGGGGGAAAGCGGAGCGGAAGACAGGAGGGGAGGCGCGGCTTGTCGCCGTACCTGTCCTCTGGCAGCATTGAGAACCTGTTGACACTGGGTGCAGTTTACTTTTGGGGGGAAGGGGAACCCCTCGCCTCGCGCGGGCGGGGTTCCCCTTCCCCCCAAAGCCCCCCATCCCTTCCCCAGCGCGCTTTTACCAGGGTAAGAAGCAGGGACAAGAGGCGAGCCCGCTCACATTGGGCCGGGCGGCGCTGTGCCGCCTCTCGCGCGGTATCTTTTTCAAAGATAACACGCTCTCCCCTCAGGCCTTCCCGTTTCGGACGGCCTGTTCAAGCGAGCGGATTTTATGCAGCTCCTTTATGCGGCGGAAAATTTCCCACGGGCCGATGATCACACCGGCAAGCACGGAGATCATCAGCTTGACGAGAAGATAAAAAATCCATCCCGTCCCGGAGAGAAAGAAGACCGGCGTCGGAAGCCTGTTCAAGAATTGCCAGCCCCAGTAGGCGGCCGCCAGCATGATGCCCACGGTGAAGCCTCCCCAGCGGTTTGTCGTCGCCTGAAAATAAATGACCATCCCGACACCGACGATGATTGCCGCGGTTATGGCCAAATCAATGCTGAGACGTACGGCCACGCCGCGATTATGGCGCAACAGACAGGCTTCGCACAGCGGTGGGCTGAAGCGTGAAACACACTGGGCGCACAGCCCCTTTCCGCAGATTTGGCATGTGCCTGCCGCCGCCGTGCCGGGATGATTGATACATTCCATATGCTTCTCCTTGGAGGCTGTGTTCATGACCAAAAAAATAATATTATTATATTATTTAATGTGTCAATATCCGGCTATGCAGGGATATGGAAAAAAATACTTTGGTGCAGTGGGCCGCAGCCGCCGTCATTCGGCGCAGCCGTACCGAGCAGGGGCTTTCTCAGAGCCAACTTGCTGATTTTTCCGGCCTCTCCCTGCCGCATGTCGCCGCCATCGAGCAGGGAAAAATGGGGATCAGCGTTGCCGCCTTCCTGCAGCTTGCCGAGGCCCTGCATCTTTCGGGACATGAGCTTATGCTGCGGCTGGAAAGTGAATTGCAAAACGGCCCTGTACGGCCGGCTGGGAAACGCGGCCGGCCGGCTAGGCTGTCGGGGCTCGAGCGTTGACACGGCGGGCCGTACTAGGGGAAAAAAGAACGAATGTCCTTGTCGTTGCGGAATCAGTCGCCGTTTTTTCGCTTCCGGGAGGGCAGAGGAGGCGCATATGTCGGACAAAGAGACAGCCGATACGCAGCAATCCCCTGATGACGGGTACTTTCCCGCGCCATCGGAGTATGATCCACACCTTTCCGTGGCGCAATGGCGGGAGATTCTGCGCGACCCGGAACTGACCACGCCCGATACGCTGGCCATGTTGACCTCCATGCTGCGGCTAGGCGGCGAGGCCACCTGCGTGGAGCTGGCCCGGCACGGCGACAAGTCCGCTTGGCATTACAATGCACTGGGCATGAATCTCGGCAGGCGGATCTGTGCGAAACGTCATGTCCCGGCGTACAAGACCGGCGACAGAACCATATATTATATCGTCCCCTTTCGGGGGCGCTGGCTCGACGGGCGCAAGCACTATGTCTGGAGATTGCGCGATGAACTGCGGGAGGCGCTTACCGATCTGGAGAACGACCCGGCGGCTCCGCACCTTTCCGCGACAAGGACACGAGACATGAAGAAAAACCTCATCCTCTACGGCCCGCCCGGCACGGGGAAGACATGGCATACGCACCTGTATGCCGTGGCCATCATCGAGGAGCGCCCGTTGGAAGAGTTGAAGGCGGAGGACCCGCCGCAGTGCGGGAACGTTTTGCGGCCTACCGGCAGCAGGGCCTCGTCGAGTTCACGACCTTCCATCAGTCCTACAGTTATGAAGACTTCATCGAGGGCATACGCCCCGTCATCGAGGACGACGGGGCCGAGACGGAAGGGAAGCTCGCCTACAGGGTGGAGGACGGCGTTTTCAAGCGGTTCTGCCAGCAGGCGGAAACGGAGACCTTCGCGGAATCCCTGCGCGAGGATCTGTCCGTGTTCGCCGGCCTTGCCGTGAATCCGTCCCCGGTCATCTGGAAAGTCTCCCTTGCGAAGACCGGCGACAACCCCGTCCGGGCGGACTGTCTGGCCAACGGCCATATACGGATAGGCTGGGATGCCTACGGCGAGGACATCACGGAAGAGACTCGGTTCACCAACGGCGGCAAAGGGGTTTTGGAGGCCTTCATCCAGAAGATGCGGGTGGGGGACATCGTCGTGTCCTGCTACAGCGAATCCATGACGGATGCCGTGGGCATCGTGACCGGCGAGTACGAATGGCATGACGAGTACCCGACCCACAAGCGCCTGCGCAAGGTGCACTGGCTGGTCAAGGATATCCGGCAGGATATCCTGGAGCTCAATAACGGCATCAAGATGACGCTCAGTACCGTGTATCAGCTCAAGAACGTCAACTTGAACGATCTTGCCGCCATCATCAGGGCCCACCTGCCCGCCCAGTCTCCCGCCCCGTCCCCGGTACGGCGGCAAAACCGCGTCTTCATCATCGATGAGATCAACCGCGGCAACATCGCCGGCATCTTCGGGGAACTCATCACGCTTATCGAGCCGACCAAGCGGCTGGGCGCGGCGGAGGCCCTGAAGGTGCGCCTCCCCTATTCACGGGCGGAGTTCGGCGTGCCGGACAATGTGTATATCCTCGGCACCATGAATACGGCCGACCGCTCGCTGACCGCGCTGGATATCGCCCTGCGCCGCCGCTTCGCCTTTGAACGGGTCGCGCCGGAGCCCGGTCTGCTGGCGTCCATGCTGTTGGGCGACTCCGGCTATACGGTGGCCGACCTGCTCAGGACGATGAACAGGCGTATCGCCGTCCTCATCGATCAGGAACACTGCATCGGGCATGCCCCCTTTATGAACTTGCCTCAGGGGGAGGTTGCCGTGGATGCGCTTGCCGACATCTTCCGGCATGCCATCCTGCCGCTCCTTGAAGAATATTTCTTTGAGGACTGGCAGAAGATACGGCTGGTGCTCAATGACCAGCAAAAGCCGGATGCCGCGCATCAGTTCGTGGTGGCGAGCGATGACGATGAAGACCTTTTCGGGCCGGAGTTCGCGCCGTCGGAACCGGGCTGGAAGATGAATCCGGCCGCCCTTGCCCGCATGACCTCCTATGTGCGGATAGTGGACGCTACCGCCTCCTGCACGGAAGCGGCCGAGGCGGATACCACCGCAAGCGAAGCGGAAGGAACGGAAGCGGACGGCGACGCCGCTCCCCACGAGCAAACCCCTTCCCGGACCTTTACGCCGCCGGAATCGCTGGAAGAGGCCATGCGGTGCAATGTCTCCCAAGTCAAGGAATACAGGAACAGCGTTTTCATTAGATTTTCTTTGGGGAAATATGCTGTCTATGATAAGGAATCCGCGACAAAAATAACGAATCAGATACGTTTCTGCCGTAGTCTTGTCGCTTCCGATCCGCTGTTTCGCACGGTGACGCTGCCGGAAGACTATAATACCTATCAGTCCATCAGCGCGATCATGGCGGTTCTCCCCAACCGGCGGCCATGAAGATCATCACGGTCACGGAATTTGCCCGCCTGACCACGGAGGCGGTGGACGCGCCCCGGCTGGACAGGGCCTCGTTGCCTGTGGAGGACTTTCAGGCGCTCTGCCGGCTCAATGAGGGGCGGCAGGCAGGGGAAGCGCCGCTCGTGCGGATGCAGAGCCGGACGACGCTCTGTCTGTGCAACTATGTGGGTCTGCTCCAGACCTCGCGGGGAATATGCATCGAGATCCTGCCCAAAACGGCCGATGGCGTGGAAAGCGTGGAGCAGCAGCGCGGCCTGCTCCTGAAGATGCTGCGGGCTGTGTACCGCCTGCCTTGCCGCGAAAGCGGGCCCGCCGAGCTCCGCACGGCGCCCGGCCCGCTCCGGGAATGGCTGATCCGGCACTTTCTGGAAGAATTGCACGAGCTGCTCAGGAAAGAGCTCTGTTTCCACTACAACCGCACGGCGGAGGAGAGGCCCTTTCTGCGCGGCAGGCTGGATGTGGGCAAACACATCGTCCAGCCGCCTCAGCGGCGTCACCTGCTGCCCATCCGGCATCATGTCTTTTCCGTGGACAGCCCGGAGCACAGGCTTTTGCGCAGTGCGCTCGACCGTTGCGTGTCTGTGACGCAAGATGTGGAAAACAGCCGCCGCGCCATGCCCCTGCGCGCCGCGTTTGCGGAAGTGCGGCCCAGCCGCTGCGTGCCGGATGACTTCCGCCAGTGGCGCACGTCTCGCCTGACGGCCCACTATCAGCGCATACGCCCCTGGTGCGAGCTCATCCTTGGAGAAGAGATGCCCCTTGCCCTGGCTGGACAGCGGCACGGCATAAGCATGCTCTTTCCCATGGAAACGCTTTTTGAACGCTATGTCGGGGCCTGCCTGCGCCGTCAGCTCGCCTCCGATGCCCGGCTGTACGAGCAGGACAGGCGGCACTGGCTCTGCACATGGTCGGAGCGTCCCTTTTTCGCCCTGCGGCCGGACATTCGCATCCAGCGAGGGGATAAGGAGTGGCTGCTGGACTGCAAATGGAAAAGGCTTGCCGGCAACATGGGGAGGCACTTCGGCATCAGCCGGCAGGATGTCTATCAGCTCTTCGCCTACGGACAGACATGCTTGCGGGGAAAGGGCGACCTGGCCCTTGTCTACCCGCAGCACGCCGCTTTCCCGGCGCTGCACGCGCCGTTTTGCTTTTCCGACACGCTCCGGCTCTGGATCCTCGCCTTTGACCTGCACAGCGGCAGACTGCTGCTGCCGTCAGACTGTCCCCTTGGTGAAGCGTTCGGCGTATAATAACAACGGCCTGTCAACACTATCCATTACTTGTTTGGGGGGAAGGGGACCCCCATCCCTTCCCCAGCGCGCTTTTACCAGGGAAGCATCGGGGATACGAGGCGAGCCGTCCCAAAAGGCAAGTGGAGCGTGTACGGTTTTCTTGCCTTATCTGTTGAAATCGTATGAAAAATTGTATTGGTAGGCCCTGGAGCGTTTCAAATCATACGGCCTGTCGTTTCGCGGAAAAAACGCGTTTTTTCCGTTCACGTTGGGCCGGGCAACGCTGTGCCGTCGCCTCGTGTCAGGGCAGGGCTTTCAGCCCGGCTTCGGCGATGCGGGTATCCTCGGCGGAATGCGCGCCGCCTACGCCGATGCCGCCGGCGACCTGTCCGGCGATGATGATGGGGATGCCGCCTTCCATGAGGCTCAGGCGGGCGTCGAGGTAGCGGATGTCTTCGGGGATGCGTCCCTCACGCACGCCCTGGGCGATGTCGAGCGTCCGGCGTTTTTGCGAGGCGGCGGTGAAGGCTTTCTTGTAGCTGGCTTCGAGGGTGTGGACGCCGGCGTCATGATGGCGCAGCACGGCCAGCGTCTGTCCCGATCTGTCCACGATGGTGATGCAGACGGCATGGCCGCTGCGCTGCGCCTCCGCCGAGGCGGCCAGCAGCATCTTCTGGGCTTGCTCCATGCTCAGCACAGGCCGTTGCGTCAGCGGCGCCGCTTCTTCCGCCTGGATCTGCGTGCCGCTGCCGACGAGAACGGCCGTCGCTACGGCCAGTCGTGCCAGCATCCTTTTCATGGTCGTCACCCTCGTAAAAAAGTGTCGTGCTTACTGCACTTGCGCGTTGTCCATGCTGGCCTTGAGGATGCTGCCCAGATGCTTGCGGGCCAGTTCCAGCTCGGCCTTGCTCACCTCCGGCATGTCCTTGGGACGGGCCATGCTGTTGCCGCCTTCCTCCACCATGACGAGCGCCGCGGCCATGCGGCCCATGACGCAGAAGAAGCGACGGGCATCCCAGCCTTTTTCCTTGACCCACTGAGCGGCCTTGTCGGAATAAAGGAAGTCGGCCTTGCCCTTGCGCAGGATGGGGTGGGCTTCCTCCTTTTCCGCGCGCGTCCACTGCCGGAACTGCGGCAGCAGATCGAGGAACTGGAACAGTTCCTTTTCCGTGACGTCCGACTGCTTGTCATAGACGGACGATACGGCGGCGGCCTGCGCCGTCGACGGGATGGAAAGCGGCGCGCTGGCCAGCATGGCGCACAAAAGAAGCATGCCAGGGAGAGAGAGGCTTTTCATGGAACTCCTTGCCCGGTGGCGGGCGGGTCGGTTGGGAACGAGCGGCGGGGATGCCGTGGTGCGGAGGAGGGTCCACGTCAGACATCGTCATGTCTGCCGCGCACCACAAAGAGGAACAAGGTTGGCGGACGCATAGGCCGGACGTGCGGGGCTCCGGCAAGACAGCAACGGTCGTGACGAAGCCCCGCACGGTGAAGTGCGTCGTTAATACGGGACCGCGCTGATCTTGGTGAGGCGGTCAAGGTTGTGGTAGGACTCCACATAGCGCAGCGTACCGGTCTTGCCGCGCAGCACCAGCGAATGGGTCACGGCATGGCGGGAGCTGTAGCGCACGCCGCGCAAAAAGTCCCCGCCGGAAATGCCGGTGGCGGCAAAGAAGCAGTCGTCGCTTTTCACAAGGTCATTGACGGTCAGCACTTCCCGCAGGTCGATGCCCGCATTGGTGATGGCTTCCTTCTCCACATAGGACTGCGGGTCCAGGCGGGCCAGCATCTGCCCGTCCATACCCTTGATGGCGCAAGCCGCCAGCACGCCCTCCGGCGTGCCGCCCGTACCCATCATGATGTCCACCTCATTGCGCGGGTCAACGGCCATCAGCGCGCCGGCCACGTCGCCGTCCGTATGCAGCTGGATACGGGCCCCCACCGCGCGGATGTCGGCAATGAGCTGCTTGTGCCGGGGCTTGTCCAGCACGAAGACCACAAGGTCCTGCACCTTCTTGCCCAGCGCCTTGGCCACGTTGGCCAGATTGACCGCCACCGGGGCGTCCAGATCCACCACGTTGCGGGCCTCGCCGGGGACCACCAGCTTCTGCATGTAGAAGCTCGGACCGGGATTGAACATGCTGCCGCGCGGCGCCACCGCCACCGTGGAGATGGCGTTGGGACGCCCGAAGGCCAGCAGGCTCGTGCCTTCCACCGGATCGACGGCCACGTCCAGCTGCGGGCCGTCGCCGATCCCCACATGCTCGCCATTGTACAGCATGGGGGCATTGTCCTTTTCCCCCTCGCCGATGACCACTATGCCGTCCACATGCAGGGTGGAGAAGCTGTTGCGCATGGCATCAACAGCCGCGCCGTCGCCGTCTTCCTTGGCGCCCCGGCCCAGCCAGCGGGCGGAAGCCAGCGCGGCGGCCTCGGTGATGCGTACGATGTCCAGTGCAAGGTTTTTCTCCGGTGCTTCAGCCATGACAACATCCTCCAGATATGAATAGGCCCGCACGTCACGGGCGGGACGATTCTAGCGCAGGCCGCAGGGCGCTTCAAGCGGAAAGAAAGGGAACGCCGCCGGGCTGTGGAGGCGTGTCATGCGGGGGGAAGGAAGGGAGCTTTTTTGCAAAAAAGCTCCCTTCCTTCCCCCCGCATGACACGCCTCCACAGCCCGGCGGCGTTCCCTTTCTTT
>DWYJ01000050.1 GCA_019118745.1 Candidatus Desulfovibrio gallistercoris
ATTCCGTGCACTGTGCCGGAGAGTCGCAGGGGGCGTGTTTGGCTGCAGCTATCAGTGGCAAAAAAATGAAAATGGAAGGTCATCACATTTTTGAGCTGCTTTTTCTTCGATAGAGGTGGTTGCCTAGCTTCAGGGCGGACGTTTTCGTGGGATATGTTTTTTTCCGTTGGCTTGCGGCTGCTGCCCGGCATCCGGGCATGGTCGCCTCCCGGCGCGGGGTAGGGGATAAGGGGCTTGCGCAGCCCCTTACCCCCTACGACCCCCAACCCTGCGTTGGGGCAGCCATCCGTGACAACTTGTAGATCTGCTTAGCTCGTCCCTCTTCCTCCTCCTTGTCGCGCGGCATTGGGTGTCCGCCCTCCCGCTGTCCCGCGCTTTGCGCGTGACGAGCGTCAGGGCGGCGTCGGAGCTTCCGCCCCTGCGGGGCGGCGATCTCCTCCGCGCCATGCGGCGCTTACGCCAGCAAAACAGGATGAAGTGCATGGGCCATATGAGGAGAGTTCGCTATGCCGGGAAGCTGGGTAAAAACGACTTTCCTTAGATGATTCCGCGCGCTGAGCCTCAGAGTACGGTGGCACGTCGCGCTGAAAGCTTGTAGGCAAGAAGTAAAAGTCTGTTGCCGCGTTCTCGTTTTCTAAAGGGGGGCTGCCATGCCACGCTTAAGCCTATACGCTGGTGTAGCTTGTGAGGAGGAGAGCAGCTTTGCCAGTGCCTTTGCGCGATGGGCTCCGTGGCAGGCGGCAAGGGTTCCCCGAAAGGTGGAGAGGTTTACGGCGGCATGATGGGTTGGTACATTGGGCAGCCGTTTGGCGCTTTTTTTTTTGATGCGTGCGGGTTTTGCGCACCGGGAGCAATATATGCTTGAGATAACGACTCCCCGCTGTTTCCTGCGGCCTATGGGGGAAAGCGATTTCTCGGCTGTTGGCCGCTATTTGCAGGATGCGGAGGTCATGCATGCCTGGGGGCATACCCTGTCGGATGCGGAGGTTCGGGCATGGATCGCCCGACAGCAGGAACGTTACGACACGGCTGGTTATGGGGCTCTGGCGGTCACCCTGCGCTCGACTGGCGAGCTCATCGGACAATGCGGCCTGACCATGCAGGAGTGTCTGGGCGTAAGTCCGCTGGAGGATGATGGGGCTTCGCCTGAACCTGTTGCGGCAGGGGCGTCTTCCTCTGAGCGGCCCGGATTGGGCGTGCGGGATCTCTATGTCTCTGAAGTTGGGTATATGCTGGCACGGGCGTACTGGGGACAGGGGTACGCGGTGGAGGCGGCATACGCCTGTCTGCGGATGGGCTTTACGTCGCTGGCGTTGCCGGAGATCTTTGCCTGCATCAAGGTCGGCAACACGGCGTCGTGTGCTGTGGCGCGCAGGTTGGGGATGCGGCGTTGCGGCTTTTTTTATAAACACTATCGGGGCGAGGACATGCCGCATGAGCTGTATGGACTGCGTGCCGGTGATCTCCTGCCGCGAGCAGATCTGGAGAAAGGATATGCCGTTACTTGGCGCTGTTGATCTGGGGGGAACGCACACCCGCTATGGCCTGTTCATGCAGGACGCACAGGGAGGCCTGCGTCTTGAGCGGGCGGTCACGGGGATGACCGCTCTGGTAAAGGATGCGCAGTCGCTGCGCGCGCAGTGGGAGGCGTCGCTCGGCATGCCGGTGGATGCGCTGTCGTCGCTGGTCATCGGTATTGCCGGGCCGGTATCCGACCCCTGGCACGCTGTGACGAGCAATGCGGACGTGCGCCTCGACCTGACGGAATGGGATGCCGGACAGGAGGGGCGGCTGTGCCCCTGCCGTCTGGCCAATGATTTCGTGTGTGAGGCCTATGCCTGCCTGACCGAAGTGGGGCGGCAGGCACGCCCTGTGTTTGGGCCGGACCCTGTGCCGGACGGGGTGCGGGCCGTATTGGGAGCCGGGACGGGCCTGGGCGCGGCGCAGCTCGTGCCTGTAGGAGCGGACGGAACGGCCCACGTGCGCCGGGCGTTCCCGGCGGAGTTCGGGCATGCGCCCTTTCCTTTTATAGGCCGTGATGAGGCGGATTTTTCGGCATATGCCGCAAAACGCTTCGCGAGCGAATGGGTGACCGGGGATGACGTGGTGTCGGGCCGGGGGCTCGCCTGCCTGCATGCCTATCTGAGCGGCGAGGAGCTGGATCCGCAGGCCGCGTCCCGCTATCTGGAACAGGAATGCGAGACCCTGCGCTGGTATGCCCGTTTTCTGGGGCGGGTATGCGCGCAGTGGGCCTTGTCTACGCTGTGTTACGGCGGACTGTACCTGACCGGGGGGATGGTGAAGCGGCACCCGGCCCTGCCGTCACATCCCGCCTTTATCGAGGCGTTTTTCTGCGCTCCCCGTTTGCGTGTGCTCGAACGCATCCCTCTGCGCCGCTACACGCACGACATGAGCGGCCTGTGGGGCGCGGCCTGGCTGGCGGCGGCCATGCTGTCCCCGGCAGACCGGGAGCGGGAAGCATAGAGCGTTTTGCCTTTGAATAAAGCGCGAGGCGGCGGCACGGACAGAAAAACGCGGGGAGATCGGAAAGATCTCCCCGCGTATGCGTTGTCGTGGCGGTCAGCCCCAGAGGACGAGATGCGTTTCCAGCGGCGAATCCAAGCCTTCCGTCACGGGCATGACGCGAACGCCGTACATGTGCAGCCCGTTATGCGAAGGCGTATAGGAGCCTTCATAGAGCAGGGCCTCTCCCGAGGTCTCCTTGCGCGGGTGCAGCGTCACCGTATCGGGCCTGCCGATGAAGTTCGTCCCGTCGCCGGGCCCGGCCACGAGCTGGACGAGCAGTTCTTCCACGAGCATGTCGCCGGGATGGAGCCGCACGCTGACGGTCATCTGTCCGGCGGACGCATCCTCCCCGCCGAGGCCGTCGATACGTATGGTGTCCATGCGCACGCTGCTGAAGCGTCCGGCGACATCGGCTTTCCAGGCGGCAAGGCGACGGGCCAGGGCAAAGTTGTTCTTTTCCAGCTCCTTGCCGCGTGTGGCGGCGGGCAGGTAGTAGTCCTGCACGTAATCGCCGACCATGCGGTGCGAACTGTAGCAGGCCACCAGGCTTTGCAGCGAGCGCCGCACCATATGCAGCCACTGGGCGGGCAGGCCCTGGGCATCACGGGCAAAGTACAGGGGCAGGACCTCTTCTTCCAGCAGGCTGTACAGGCTTTCGGCGTCGTCGTAATCGCATTGTTCCGGCGCATTCTCCGGGCCCGCGGCGGCGCCGATGGTCCAGCCGTTGTCGCCGTGGTAGCCTTCGCACCACCAGCCGTCGGAGACGCTGAGGTTGATGCCGCCGTTGACGGGCACTTTCTGGCCGCTGGTGCCGCTGGCCTCGTAGGGACGGCGCGGCGTGTTGAGCCAGACGTCGCAGCCCTGCACCAGCAGGCGCGAGGTCGCAAGGTCATAGTCCGGCAGGAAGAAGACCTTGCCCGCCAGCTCAGAGGAGACGGCCCGGCGGACGATCTCCTGCAGGATGTCGTTGCCCTGGGTATCGGCAGGGTGCGCCTTGCCGGCAAAGACGAAGATGATGGGGCGGTTCTGCTGCCCCAGCAGGCGCTGCAGGCGGTTCATGTCCGCAAAGAGCAGATTGGCGCGCTTGTAGGGCGCAAAGCGGCGCGCAAAGCCGATGACCAGCGAGGCCGGCGACAGGCGTTGCGCCATCTGCCGCTGTAGGTCATGCGGCACGCCGAGCGTCTTGCAGAAGGCGGGCAGGCTGTTGCGGATGGCGTCAATGAGCCGCTTTTTCTGATTTTGCCGGGCGGACCAGAGGGCATCGTCCGGGATCTCCGCGACCCTGTCCCATTGCGGAGCGTCGGGCGGCAGGAACTCCCAGTTCGGGCCGAGACAGCCATCCAGCAGCGGGCGCATGGCCGGGCCCACATAGGACGGCACATGCACGCCGTTGGTCACATGGCCGATGGGGATCTCCGCCGGAGGGACGCCCGGCCAGCCCTCGCGCCACATCTGGCGGGAAACGTGCCCGTGCAGCTTGCTGACGCCATTGGAGCGATAGGCGTAGTTGAGGGCCAGCACCGTCATCTCAAAGATGTTGCGTTCACTGTTGGCATAGCGGCCCATGTGGACGAAATCCTGCCAGGAGATGCCGATCATTTGCGTGAAGCTCTTGAAATAGGGCTCCATGCGGTCCAGCGCAAAGCGTTCATTGCCCGCATCCACAGGGGTATGGGTGGTGAAGAGCGTGCTGCCGCGCACCACCTCTCCGGCTTCGGCCACGCTGAGGCCGCTTTCCATGACGAGCTGCCGCAGCCGTTCGCAGATAAGGAAGGCGGAATGGCCTTCGTTCATGTGGTAGGCGGCGGGCTTCAGGCCCAGCTCGCGCAGCAGGCGGACGCCGCCGCGCCCGAGCAGCAGCTCCTGCCGCAGGCGGATGTCGCGGTCGGCTTCATAGAGGCGGGCGGTGATCTTGCGGTCCTCGTCGGTATTCTTGGCAAGGTCGCTGTCCAGCAGATAGAGGCGCACCCGGCCCACGCGCACCATCCAGATGGCGGCGAACAGGCGACGGCCGGAAAGCTGGAGCATGATCTCCCGCTGTTCGCCGTAAGGGTCGAGGACGGGCTCTATGGGCAGCAGCGAAAAGTCGTTCTGCGCGTAGGTGGCCGTTTGCCGGCCCTCGCCATCGAGGCGCTGGCGGAAGTAGCCGTATTTGTAGAGCAGGCCCACGCCCACCAGCGGGATATTGAGATCGCTGGAGGATTTGAGATGGTCGCCGGAAAGGACGCCCAGCCCGCCGGAGTAGATGGGCAGGCATTCGCTCAGGCCGTATTCCGTGGAAAAATAGGCGAGGGGATGCTCAGGGGATAGGTCGCCGTAGTCCACGCAGGGCTCGGCCATGTAGGCATCGAAGGCCGCCAGGGTCTGCGTGTAAAGCTGGAGATATTCGGCGTTCTCCGCCAGCGCCTGCAGGCGGAGCTGATCGGCCCGCTCCACCACCATGACGGGATTGTGCCCGCTTTCCCGCCAGCGGTCGGGGTCGAGCTGCTCAAAGAGCGGATGGCATTCGGGATGCCAGCTCCACCAGAGGTTGTGGGCCAGCTCCCGCAGCCGGGCGATGGGGGCGGGCAGCCGGGCGGCCACGGTAAAGCTGTGCAGGGTCGGCGTGGCGGACATGGAGGCTTCCAGCACACGCGTCAGGGAGTCCTGCCCCTGCTGCTCGCGGGGGGCGCGCTGGGCGGCCTTTTCCAGCGCCTGGGCGTAAGCTTCCCGGTAAAAAGCGAAGAAGTCCCGCCAGGTGCAGAGGGTGCTGAGCTGACGCGCCTCCGCACGCCGCTTTTGCAGATTGCCGTCGGAAAGGGTGGCGTTTTCCAGCAGCAGATCCCGCAGGGCCGCAACGCTGTTCTCGTAGCTGGTCTGGCTGCGGTTGATGATGTCCACGCCGTGGCCCTGTCCGTTCTGTTCCCGTACCCAGAGGCCGAAACCGGCCAGGTCGGAGGTGATGGTGGGCACGGCGTAGGCGGCGCTTTCCTGCGGCGTGTAGCCCCACGGCTCGTACCAGGAGGGGAAGACGCCCAGATCGCAGGCGCTGAGCACCTCATTGTAGGGCATGTTGAAAAAGCCGTCCTCGCCGTCGAGCAGGGCAGGCACGAAGATGACCTGGACGCGGTCCTCCGGACCGTTGTCCAGACCCAGCCGCAGACAGGAGGTGATGATGGGGTCCTGCGCGGGATTGTAGACGTAGTGGCTGCTCAGCCAGTTGGGGCCGTAGGGGGGCTGCTTGTCCGCATCCCCGCTCACCGCGTCGGGATTGACGCCGCTGTGCCCGCCCATGACGGCGCACAGGGCCAGCAGGCAGGTCTGGGACTTGGCAAGGTCCCTGTTGACCTGGCCCAGCGCATCGAGGAAGAGGTCGATGCCCTTGTTGTGATGTTCGTAGCGGCCGGAGATCATGAAGATGCGCGTATCGTCCGGCAAGGGACGGCGCAGCAGGCGGCGGGCGGCCTCCAGCACCTTGCCGCGGGCACGCTGCGGCTGGACGCGGTCCGCCGCAAAGTCGGGGATGGGCGCAAGGTCGATGCCGTTGGTGGTGATGACGTCCGGCACGCGGCCCAGGAAATTGGCGGCTTCGTCCGCGGTGATGCGGCTGACGGTGGTGAAGCAGTCCGCCTCGCGGGCCGAAGCCGATTCCATGGAATGTTTGGCCGTGATGTTGTAGGAGTCGGCTTCCCGCTTGGGATTGATCTGCTTCATCTGCTTGTAGATGTCGAAGCCCGCGCCGGACATGGCCCGTCCCAGCATGGTGGCATGGGTGGTGAACACCGTGCCCACGGCCGGAGCATGCTGCCGCAGGTGGAGCAGGCCGCCGCCGCACATCCATTCGTGGAAATGCGCGAGCACCGGCCCGCCGTCCGCTTCGGCCAGCGCCTTGGCGGCGATCTCGATGACCTCGCCGCAGGCCGTGCTGAACATGACCGGTTCCGCATAGTCCCAGCCGCCGGAGATGGAGTCCACGCCGAAACGGTTCCAGAGGGCATAGAGCAGCTGGCCCTGATTGTAGCGGTCCCGGAAGCCCACCAGGATGACCTTGGGCCGGCCGGGGATGTTCCAGCGGCCGAAGCGGCAAACAAGGTTGCGCTGTTCGAGGAGCGGGCGCAGCAGCTGCCAGCAGGGCTCGTCCGAGGGTTCGAAGCCGGCATTGTCGCCGAGGTCGGGGCCAAGCAGGAAGTAGTTGTCGCCAAAGGCGGCGACGGCGGCCAGCGCCTTGCTGCTGACGACGGTATGGATGCCGCCTACCTTGTTGCAGACTTCCCAGCTGACTTCAAACAGCAGGCTTTTGTGCAAATCATGATCCATCTGCTCGTCCTTTGGTTGGGGTTCAGTCACGAGGGCCGGCAGGACGGTACGCGTCCGTGCGGGGCGGCATCTCCGCAGAGTGGCCCAGGCCGGGAGCGCCGTCAAGCCGCAGGGCGAAATCCGCCATGACGTTCATATAATTGATGTAGGCGTCATAGGGAGAGCCGTAGGGGTTGAAGTAGCTGTGCACGTCCCCGTCCGCAAACCACTTCGTGCACATGTAATAGAAGTGGTCCGACGTCTGGAGCCTGCGCCAGGTGCGCAGCAGGCCGTCGTCCCCGCCGGCCTTGACGCGTTCTTCCAGGCGGTAGACGGTCTCTATGGCGTCATGCTGCATGTCGTTGCCCAGCCAGGCCGTGAGATCGCGTTCCGCATCGGCCCAGGACATGAAGTTGTGCACGTCCAGCTCGGCCACGGGCTCGTGTTCCGCCGCCGCTTCCGAAGGGGTGACGAAGCGGAAGCCCGGCAGGCACAGGAGCCGGTCGGGCAGGGCCTCCATGAACTGGAAGATCCCGGACGCCTCCCACTGATGCTCGCCGAAGGTCTCGTAATCCATGAACAGATTGATGAGGTCGCCCGAAAGGGCGGCCGTCCCGGCCCAGTGGGCGAACTTCTCCGCGGTCAGGGGGAATTCGGGCCAGTTGCGGTCCGAGAAGCGGAAGGCGATATCGTCGGAAAGGCGGTAGTTCTTGAGCAGGAGTTTCAGCCTGTCGCAGCCCGCCGGCCGGTACACGTAATTGGGGCTGCGCCAGCCCAGCACATGATCCGCGCCCTCGGCCAGTATGGCGTCATAGCCCATGTCTTCCACGGCGCGGGCCAGGGCATTGTTGTAGATGAGCTCCGTATTGCGGAAGACCGTGGGCCGGACGCCGAAAAGCTCCTCGATGCGGTCGTCGTGCAGGCGCACCTGTTCCCGGAATTCGTCCGGCGAGTAGAGGAAGGCCAGAGAGTGGTTGTAGGTCTCGGACAGCAGCTCCACGCAGCCCGTGGCGACGAGCTCGCGGTAGCTCTGGATGAGCTCCGGCGCATAGGCCGCGAATTGATCCAGCGCCGTGCCGGAGAGGGAAAAGCTCACCTTGAAGCGCCCTTCATGCCGCCGGATGAGGGAGAGCAGCAGGGCATTCATGGGCAGATAGCATTTGCGCGCGACCTTGAGGAGGATGTCGCAGTTGGCGTCCTCATCTTCATAAAAGGCGTCCGCGCCGATGTCGAAAAAGGTGTAATGACGCAGACGGTAGGGCTGATGTACCTGAAAGTAGAAGCAGACGGCGGCCATGTTCAGTTTCTCCCTGCCACAAGGCAATCGTAGACGGCTCGTATCTTGCTGGCGGCATTTTCCCAGCGGATGTGCTTCAGTTCTTCGCGGCAGTTGCGCACCTCTTCCGCGGCCAGCACGGGATAGGTGAGCAGCGCGCAGATCTTGTTGGCCATTTCGCGCACATCCCAGAAGTCCACCCGGATGGCGTTGCGCAGCACCTCCACCACCCCCGACTGCCGGGACACGATGACCGGCACGTCGCAGGCCATGGCCTCCAGCGGCGCGATGCCGAAGGGTTCGGAAACGCTGGGCATGACGTAGACGTCGCTCATGGCGTACATGCGGTCCACGTCCTCGTTTTTGAGGAAGCCCGTGAAGTGGAAACGGCTGCCCATGCGCAGCTGACCCACGCGGCGCACCATGTTCGGCAGCATGTCGCCGCTGCCGGCCATGATGAAGCGCGTATGCGGCAGCCGGTCCAGCACCAGGCGGGCGGCCTCCACAAAGTAGTCCGGGCCCTTCTGGTAGGTGATGCGCCCCATGAAGAGCACCCGCTTTTCGTGGGCGCACAGCGGCGGCAGGGGGCATGTCCGGCTGATGTCGCTGCGGGACACGGCATTGTGGACGACCACGATCTTGCTGTCCGGGATGCCGTAATCCCGCATGACGAGTTCCTTGGTGTAATGGCTGACGGCAATGACCTTGTCGGCGGCCTCCATGCCCGCCCGCTCCAGATCGGCGATGGCCTGATTGACGTTGTGGCCGCTGCGGTCGGACTCCAGCGCATGGATGTGGACGACCAGCGGCTTGCCGGTGAGCTGTTTGGCCAGCATGCCCGCCGGATAGGTCATCCAGTCGTGGGCGTGGATGACGTCGCAGGGCGTGCGGCGGGCGATGGCGGCCGCGGCGCAGGCATAGCGCCGCACCTCCTGCATGAGGTCCTGACCGTAGCCGCCGTGCAGCAGGATCTCCCTGTCCGGCAGCGGCTCCTCTTCGGGACCGGCTTCTCCCGGCAGCCAGTCCATCCCCGCCTCATGCAGGATGGATCGTTGCGCGCGTTTCCCCGCCGTCAGCTGATCCCGCGCGGCCCACTGACCGTATTCGCGCAGATAGCCCTCCTCCGTCAGGTAAGGGTGCAGGGGGGAGTCGATATATTCCAGATGCAGCTTGCGTTCCCAGATCCGGCGCAGGGCCGCATCCAGGGCGTACCATTCGTTTCCCGGCGGCAAGCGCCGCTCCCCGCGGGCCGCTCCCTCGCGGGAGACGCGGGCCATGCCGCCGTGCAGGCGTGTGCCGGAGGCGGAAAGCAGGGTGAGGCCCGGCTCCGTCTCTTGCGGCCGGCGGTGGCCGGTACGCGGCAGGACGAAGACGACGCCGGTCCCTTTGGCGGCCAGCGCCGAAGCCATGCCCTTGCAGGCCGTGCCGAGGCCTCCGCTCTTGAAGGGGGGGAATTCCCAGCCGAACATGAGCACGCGCATGGTCTATCCTCCTTGCGGGAGCTGGCTTTCCCAGCGGGCATAGCATTCCGGGGCGGCCTTCTGGAAGGTGACGAGCAGGCGTTGGCATTCGGCCACGCTCCAGGCTTGCGCTATGCAGCCGTCCGGCAGGTGGGGCGGGTCGCCGTCGAAGATCTCCGACAGGCTGCCGATGCCGGCTTCCCACAGGTGGCGGCTGAACAGGGGCGTGAGGGTCTGCAGAGTGTCCCGCACGGCTCCTTCCTCGTCCCAGGCGGCGCGCAGCAGGGCGTCCCCGTACGCGCCCAGCAGCCACGGCCAGACCGTGCCCTGATGATAGGCGCTGTCGCGGGATTCCGGGCCGCCCTCATACAGCGGCCGGTATTCCGCGGCGCTGGGGGCCAGCGTGCGCAGGCCGTAGGGCGTCAGCAGGCACTGGCGCACGCGCGAGACGACGCTGGCGTAATAGTCTTCTTCCAGGATGGGGTAGGGCAGGGAGACGGCAAAGAGCTGATTGGGCCGCACCCGTCTGTCCTGTTCTCCCTCGCGCCAGACGTCGGCCAGATAGTCGCCGAGAGGATCGCTGATCCAGTGGCGATGCTGGAAGACCAGCCGCATGCGGGCGCGCTGTTCCTGGCTGTCCTGCCAGTGGGGGATATCGAGGCGGCGGGCCAGATAGTCGGCAAAGGCCAGCGCATTGTACCAGAGGGCGCTGATCTCCACAGGCTGTCCGTGCCGGGGGGTGACGGGGCGGCCGTGCACGGCCGCGTCCATCCAGGTGAGTTGGGTGGAGGCGTCCCCCACGTTGAGGAAACCCTCGGCATCGGGGGACACATGCGGGGCCTGACCGCTGCGGTAGGCCTCGATGATGGCGCGGATGGCCGGCCAGCAGCAGGTCTTGACGAAATCCAGCCTGTCCGGGGCGGTCTTGAGCAGCATCTGTACGGCCCAGACGTACCAGAGCGAGGCATCCACACAGTTATAGGCATGCTCGCCGTCCGGGGAAAAGACGTTGGGGACGAGACCGCCCTTCACGGCTGCGCCCATGCAGGCGAGGATATGCTCGCCCGCCTCCTGCCGGCCGGCAAAGAAGGTCAGGCCGGGCAGGGCGATGAGCGTGTCCCGCCCCCAGGCCCCGAACCAGTGGTATCCCGCCACCACGGCGTCCGGACGGGCGGAGGGAGCCTCCGCCGGGGCGGGGGAGGGCGTCCGGCAGAGGAAGCGCTCTCCTTCCCGGCACAAATGGCCCTGCAGGCTCTGCGCCCTTTCTTCGTCCGCCAGCCGCCGGTCCCGTTCGGCCCGCCAGAGGGCGTCAAGGGCGTGGCGCGCATGCTCACGCTGCAGGCTCTCCGTGGCGGCGGTGAAATAGACGGGCTTGCCGGGCTCAAGGGCAATGTCGAAGACGCCGGGCATGAGCAGATCTTCCTGGAAATCGAAGCCGCGTTCCTGTTCGGCCAGATACTCGGCGGCATAATACCAGTCCGGCGCGGAGCGGAAGGACGATGCGCCGTCCACCTGCAGGAAAAGCGGCGGCAGGGCGGGGTCCGGCTGGACGCTCACGCCGAACAGGGTGGGGGAACCGGCAACGGGGGGCGCGCCGTCGGCATGCCGGACGGCGTGCATGTTGCGGCAGGCCAGCAGGGGCTTGAGACGCAGGGTGAGGGGGGGCGTCTCCGGGCTGGTGACGGATGCCTCGTAACGGATGAGCAGGACATGCCGGCCGGGCAGCAGCATGATCTCCCGCGTGATGAACACGTCGCCGAAGCGGTAGCGGAAGCGGGGCAGGCAGCCCAGCCCGGCCGACTGCATGTACTCATGTCCGCGCGGATAATAGACGCCGGGGTGTTTGCGGCAGGAGAAGAAAAATTCTCTGCCGGCCATGCACAAGGATTCTTCCAGCGTGGAGAGCAGCACATGCCTGCCTGCCGGGCGTGCCAGCTCCGTGACGAACAAGCCATGATACTTGCGGGTATGGCAGCAAACCAGAGTGCTTGAGGCATAATCGCCGAGACCGTTCGTCTCCAGCCATTCGCGCCGAAGCGATTTGCGAAGATTCTGACAGGCGGGGCGATCAAAGAAAAACTGCATCGGTCACTTCCTTGAAGGGTGAAAGTTCCTGTCGGTACGGTGCGCAAGCATGCGAGATGCGGTGCTGTACGTGCCCGGTGATGATGATTGGGCGGGGTATGAGTGCGGTGGGTATCCTCCTTTGAGAAAAATATAGCAGATTTCTTCCGCTTTGTCTCTGTTTTAAAGGGAGAAATACGCCCCCAAAAACAAAAATACGCTTTCCCGCGTCAAAAAAGTCGCAGGAAAGCGTCGTATGGAACAGTGAGCGAAAGGGACTGGCGGGACGTGCGGCCGGAGCCTGCCCGTCCATGCCGGGAAACGGTGCCGTTTACGGATGCTCCGGCAGGGCAAGATGCAGGTCGATGTAGCTTTCCGCCAGCGTCTCGGGAGAAAGCGAAAGACTCAGCCGCTGCCGCTCGGCAGGGGAAAAGGTCAGCAGCCAGTCGCGCGCCTGTTCTCCCAGACGGATCCACTCGCGCAGCGGCAGATGCAGGGCGGCGGGACAGCACTGATAGAGGTGGAGGGCATCACGGACAAGGACGAGAGGGAAGAGACCGCAGGCGATGGGGCGTTGCGGCCGGGGCAGGCGGCAGCCCTGCGGGCCGCAGGATTTGCAGCCCCGGTCATCCAGACAGGGGGTCACGGGATCGAGCAGGTAAAAGTCGTCTTCCAGCCGCTCGTGGCACTGCGCGGGCAGCAGCGGCATGGGGAAGGGCGTGGCGGAATCCTGCGGCCCGCAACAGTAGCGGCAGTCCGCGCAATAGGCGTTGTGCAGATAGCCGTTCGCCCAGCGGACCTCTCGCCGCTGCGGGAAGCTCGCCTCCCAGAGGCGGAAATAATGCTGAAAATCGTTGGCCATACGGGGTCTCCTCTCACGGACGGGATCTCTGCCCATGCTAGTGCGGGTCGCCGTGAAAGGCAAAACATAAAATATTTCTTTTATCCCCGCTGGTTAGCTGATTTTTTCCGGCAGAGGCCAAAAGTCGAAAAAAAGCTTGCCAAAGACCCCCTCTCCGCGTATATTCTTTCTCGCGCCGAAGTGGTGGAATTGGTAGACACGCTAGGTTCAGGGTCTAGTTCTCGCAAGGGAGTGGGAGTTCGAGTCTCCCCTTCGGCACCAGCAAAAAGCAACAGCCGGCATCCGTAAGGATGCCGGCTGTTTTCGTATGCGTTCGCGGTCTGGCGCACGCAGGCGATGCCCCCTGACGGGGGATCGCCTGGCCGGCGCGGACAAGGGGCCGGCATCGGCCGCCGTCCGTCCCGGCCGTGCGTTCCGGCCTGCGTCAGGCGCCGAAGATGTGCTGCCAGAGCAGCGAGAACAGGGGCGCAAGCAGGAGGGCCGGCAACATGTTGATGACCGGGAACATCCGTATGCCGCACATCCGCAGGCCCGTGGCCGCGAAGATGACGCCACCGCAGGCGGTGAAGTCGCCGAGCAGAGGGGGCGCCATGAACGGCGCGCAGAAATTCCCGCACAGGTAGCAGAACGTCAGTATGGCGAACTGGGGCAGGGCGATGCAGCCCACGATCCCGCCGAAAACGGCCCCGAACAGCAGGCCGCTGAAGAGGTCCAGCACGGCCTTGGCCAGCAGGATGTCCGGCTTGCCCGTGATGGCTTCGGTGACGGCCCCGAAAATGCCCATGCTCCCGAAGCAGAAGGCGGAGACAAGGGTCACGAGGCTGAGGACCGTGCCCTCGTCCACCGGCATGTCCCGGCGGCGCGTCGCCAGCAGGATCTTTTTGATGGCGGCGGAGAGGAGCCTTTCGGCAAAGACCAGCTCGCCGAGCAGGGTACCGAGCAGGAGGGAGGCCACGACGACGGGCATGGACGCCACCTTGTTGACCAGCGTCATGCCCATGCACAACGTGACCACGCCGAAGATGGGCGGCAGACTTTCCTTGATGCGCCTGGGCACGAGATGGGCGCTGTACGCTCCCGCCAGTCCGCCGGCGAGCAGACAGCCGCTGTCGATGATGGGGCCGAGCATGGATCCTCCTGTGGTTTCACATGATAAAGGGAACACCTATCCGAGTATGCCTCGAAACATGCGCCGTGCGAAATGTCAAGCTGAAACATGCACGGAAAAAGAAGCAGGAATAAGAGGAGAGACCGGACCGCAGGCACGGCCGCCAGGGTGCTGCAAGGCGCTGGAAATGGCAGGGCGGAGAAGGCAGAAAGAGGACGCCGGGGCTCCCGTGGAAGGAGTCACGCCGGCGTCCCGCAAAGGCGATCAGGCGTGGCTGGCCACGTCGATATGGTGCAGCAGGGCCTTGGTCATGCGCGCCATGAGGGCGGCATCCCCGCGGGCCTCCACATTGAGGCGAAGGAGGGGCTCGGTATTGGAGGGGCGCAGGTTGAAGCGCCAGTCCTTGAAGCTCAGGGAAAGACCGTCCAGACGGCTCTCCTCCAGAGCCTGCGGGGCATAATCCCGATAGACGGCCTCCATGACGGCCGCGGTATCCCGCACGCTGCGGTTGATCTCGCCGCTGCAGGGATAGGCGGCCATGCGGGCGGCCACCAGCTCCTTGAGCGTCTTGCCGCTGCGGCTGATGATGCGGGCCACCATGAGCCAGGGCAGCATGCCGGAATCGCAGTAGGCGAATTCCCGGAAAAAGTGGTGGGCGCTCATCTCGCCGCCGTAGACGGCATCCACGGCACGCATGGTCTCCTTCATGAAGGCGTGCCCGGCCTTGGAGAGGACGGGCTTGCCGCCCGCGGCCGTGACCACTTCCTGCGTATTCCAGACCAGGCGCGGATCATGCACGATCTTGCCGCCGGGATGGCTTTCCAGCACGGATTCGGCCAGCAGGCCCACCAGATAGTAGCCCTCGATGAAAGTACCTTCGTGGTCATAGAAGAAGCAGCGGTCAAAGTCGCCGTCCCAGGCAAGCCCCATGTCCGCGCCATGTTCTCGCACGGCCTGCGCCGTGGCCTCGCGCTTTTCCGGCAGCAGCGGATTGGGGACGCCGTGCGGGAAATGCCCGTCCGGTTCCGCATTGCTGAAGGTGAAGGCATAGGGCAGGTGCGGGGCCAGCTCCCGCAGGACGAGCCCGGCGCAGCCGTTGCCCGCATCGCAGTGGATCTTGAGCGGCCGCAGGCCGTCCCTCCCCACCATGTCCAGCAGATGCGCCACATAGGCCGCGCGGTAACTGGCGGTATGCAGGGGGGCCAGTTCTCCGGCGGGCGGCGTGTCGGCGGTCAGCGTGCGCAGTTCTTCCGCCGCACGATCCCGTATGGCGTGCAGGCCCGAATCCCCGCTGATGGGGACGGCCCCGGCCCTGACCATCTTGAGGCCGTTCTCATGGGCCGGATTATGCGAGCCGGTGATCATGATGCCGCCGTCGAAGGGCTGGGCAAAGGCGGCGTAATAGATCTCTTCGGTACCGCACATGCCGATGTCCGTCACGGCGCAGCCGGATTCGCGCAGGCCAAGGCAAAGGGCATCGCGCAGGAGAGGCCCGGACAAACGCGCGTCCCGTCCGATGACGGCATGGCGCGCGCCGGTCACGGCCACAAAGGCACGTCCGGCCGCCCGCACGAGCTGCGGGGAAAGCGTCTCCGGCACAGCGCCGCGCACGTCATAGGCCTTGAAGCAGTCAAGTTCACTCATTGCGCCTCCTTGTGATCCGCAGAGGGGGCGGACGGCGGATCCGTCCGGCCGTAGATGTCGCTGACGCGCACGATGTCGTCTTCTCCCAGATAGCTGCCGGTCTGGATCTCGATGAGCAGCAGCGGCAGCTTGCCGGGATTCTTGAGACGGTGCAGGCTGCCCTGCGGGATGTAGATGGATTCGTTTTCCGTCACCAGGCGCACCTCCTCGCCCAGCGTCACTTCGGCCACGCCGCCCACGACCACCCAGTGCTCGGCGCGGTGATAATGTTTCTGCAGGGAGAGTTCCCCTCCCGGTTCCACCACGATGCGCTTGACCTGGAAGCGTTCGCCTTCGGCCAGACGTTCATAGCTGCCCCACGGGCGGCAGACCCGCGGATGCAGGGCATGTTCCGGGCGGTTTTCCTTCTCCAGCCGCTGCACGATGCGTTTGACGTCCTGCACGCGGTCGCGGCGGGCCACCAGCACGGCGTCGCGGGTCTCCACCACGGCCAGATCTTCCACGCCCACCGCCGCCAGCAGACGCCCGGTACTGTGCAGATAGCAGTTGCGGCAGTCCTCCAGCATGACGTCGCCCTGCCGGGCATTGCCGTCCTCGTCATGGGGGCTGATCTCATAGAAGGCTTCCCAGGAGCCGAGGTCGTTCCAGCGCAGGGGAAGGGGCATGACCGCCGCCCGGTCCGTCTTCTCCATGATGGCGTAGTCGATGGAGTCCGCAGGGCAGGCGCAAAAGGCGTCGGACGCGGGCCGCAGGAAGCGGCCGTCCGTGCGGCGTCCCTGCCAGGCTGCGCTGACGGCGGCAAAGATGTCCGGGCGGAAGCGTTCAAGCTGTTCCAGATAGCAGTCCGCGCGGAAGAGGAACATGCCGCTGTTCCAGAGGGCCGTTCCCGATTCCAGCAGGCGGCGCGCCGTGGCCGCATCGGGCTTTTCCTGAAAGCGGCTGACCTCATGCAGTCCGTACGGCAGCCCGGCTCCGGCGATGATGTAGCCGAAGCCCGTGGCGGGTGCCGTGGGCGTGATGCCGAAGGTGACGAGGCGGCCCTCGGCCGCGGCGGGCAAGGTCTTGTGCACGGCCTCCGTAAACACCTCTTCGGGGTCCATGCGATGGTCGGCCGGCAGCACCAGCAGCAGCGCCTGCTCCCCTCCGAGCTCCTGCGCCCGGAAGGCAGCCAGAGCTATGGCCGGAGCGGTATTGCGCTGGGTGGGCTCAAGGATGATGTCCGCCGTCGGGAGCTGCCGGACGGCATCATGGACGTGGAAACGGTGCGCCTCGTTGCTGACGACGATCAGATGCTCATGGTCCAGCCGCGCGCAACGAGCAAGAGTGCCGGCGAGCAGACTGCTTTTGCCGAATTCGATGAACTGCTTGGGATGCCCGGAGCGGGAAAGGGGCCAGAGCCGGGAACCCGTTCCGCCGCAGAGGATGACGGGAAAGAGTGGTGCCATATGTTGACCTCGAAAAGAAGGGTGGGATGCATCGTTACAGTAAGGCTACCCTAGGACGGCAAAAAATCAAAGCGGCATCATGAAATATCCGGCGCGCTCTTCAAGCTCTAGAGCATTTTCAGTGTGAAACGCTTCGCCCCTTTCAAAGCATACGGCCTGACGTTTCGCGGAAAAAGCGCTTTTTCCCCGCTTGGTTTGGGGCGGGAGACGCTGTGCCGCCTCCTCGCGTTGCGTCTTCGCCAAGGATAAACGCTCTAGAACCCAAATCCCTCGCTGTCTGCGGACCGGCTGCCGAAGCCGAACTCTTCCGCAGGGGGAGCGGATGCGGCGTCCTGGGCGGGAGGAGCCGTCCGGGCGGCCTGCTGCAGATGCTCCACCTGACGGCGAAGCTGGGCGAGTTCATCCTCGGCGGCGCGGAGGCGGCTACGCATTTGCCGCACTTCTTCCTGCGCCGCTTCACCTCTGCGCTGTTCCCGCAGCAGCTCCGCGGCAGCCGGTTCCACCTCCTCCAGACGGGCGGCAAGCCGCGCAGCCTGTCCGGCAAGGGTCTGCTCGCGGCGCAGGCTTTCCTCCCAGCGATCGGCATGCGCATGCGCGAGCTGCCGCAAGGGGCCCTGCAGGGGGATGAGGGAGAGGGCATCGGCCGGCAGCAGGCGGCGGGCGGCGGCATGGAGCGCCTGCACGCCGTCAGGGGCGTTGTCCGGCACTGTCCAGTCCAGCTGCGCCAGCGCCGGGCAGAGGCAGACCAGCCAGGCCACGGCAGCCGGGCGCAGGCAGTCCAGGGTGGCGTCGCTCAGATCATGCCGCTGCAGGAGGAAACGGAGCAGATCCCGCAGGGAGGGCGTCAGGGACGCGGGAGCAGGTGCGGCGCTGCAGAGCAACAGCACATCTTCCAGTGGCACGATAAGGCGTTCGGACGAGGAACAGCTCATGTCAGACATCCTTTGGGGCGAAGAGGGCGGCAGCCGCGTCAGGACGGCAGCGTCCGTAGCGGCGCACGTGATAGAGCGCAAGCGTGCGGTAGACAAGATGGGCCAGCGGCGACCACGGCAGTCCGGCAAAAAGCGCCCAGACCAGCGCCAGATGCACGGTATACGCCGCACAGGCCACGGGCATGCCGGCCAGGCGCAGCCATTGCGCGGCCAGCCCGCTGAGCGTGATGCCGAAAAACAAGGCCAGGATATGCCCGCCTTGCGGCAGGAAACGGCGTCGTTCGCTGCGGCGGCGTCGCCAGAAGTGCCACAGGCCCAGCAGCAGGGTGAAGGCGGCTACATTGGCGGCCAGTTTGACCGGATCGAGCTGGGGGAGCGGGCTGGCAAAGGCCCAGCTCAGCCCCAGCAGCCCGGCCCAGTGTCCCACGGCCACATAGGCGCTGGCCGCCGCCAGGACGAGCAGGGATGCCGTCAGCAGGAGATGGCCCCGACGCTGCAAACGGCTCGCATCGGGCGACGGGACGTGCCGGACGGCGTGCGCTTCTACGCCTTCGAGCGGAAGAGGTTCGGGCAGGCGGCAGCGGGCAAAGTCCCGCCCCGTGAGACCGTCCCGCAGGACAGCCCAAAGATCGGAAAGGGCGGACGCCGGCGGGCCAAGCCGTAACAGCCCCCCCGGCGGTGTGTAATCTTGCCGTTGACGGTACGCGCCGCGAGCCAGGATCAGGAGGGCGGCCAACGCCGTGAGCAGAAAGACGGCGTCGATGAGTCCCACGGGGTAGAGGGCGGCAAAGACGATGCTGTCCGTCCCCGCCGCCGAACGGACAGTAGGGAACCAGCTCCCGGTCTGGACGGCGCGTATGAGCCAGATGAGGAACCAGCCCAGCAAGCCCAGCAGCGCCAGTCCCCATCCTTCCAGCCAGGCGGGCAGAGGCAGGCCGGACAAGCGGCGGCAGGCGTCGGCCCGCAGGGCGGCCATGACCGCGGCGGGGTCGGCTCCACGCGGACATAGGCGGGCGCAGTGGCCGCAGTCGCGGCAGAGCCAGATATCCGGGTCGCGGCGCAGGTGCTCGTCTTCGCCCCAGCCCAGCCAGAGCATCTCCTTGCGCGGCCACGGCGCGACAAGGGCGGCGTGGGGGCAGACGACGCCGCACATGCCGCATTGCAGGCAGGCAAGGGCCTTGCCGCCGGCTTCATGCAACAGGCGGGAGCCATCCGGGGGACGACGGACGGGGGAGGGGGCTTCAGCGGCGATGGACATGGTTTTTCCTTGCATCGAGAACATTTTCCGTTTGGAACCCTTCGCGCTCTAAACCCTGCGGCCTGTCATTTCGTGGAAAAAATGAGGTTTTTCCGTTCAGTTCAGACAGGGCGGCGTGTGCTGCCGCCTCGCGTTTCGTCGTTTCCAGCGGCAAAACATTCCAGGGGCTGTTGATGTAAATTTTACAGGCTATTTCCCATATTTTCTTGTATAAACTCCCCAGCAAGGAGATGGGCTTACCTTCTCTCCAAGCAGCAGCGTATGGCGTTAGGGCATGTTAACACAAATTTGCAAATCGTTTTAACAGGTAAATAGGCTGTATACGCTCCGCTTGCCTTTGGGGACAGGGTTGCCTCGTGCCCCGGTCTCTTCCCCGTGGCAAAAGCGCGCTGGGGAAGGGATGGGGGGCTTGGGGGGAAGAATGACGGGAACGCCTTTTCTCGCTTCGCTGCGAAAAGGCTGGGCCCTCCCGCGCCGGCGGCGACCGAAAGGCGGCCGCAGGACCGTGCCAGTTAGGCGACGCAGGAGCCTTGCGGGCATCGACAGCAGAGCGCGACTGAAGGGCGGCCCGCAGGGCCGTGCCCGTTAGGCGACGCAGGAGCCTTGCGGGCATCGACAGCAGAGCGAGGGGCTCCCCTTCCCCCCAAACAGTATCAACAGGCCCTGCGGAAGCAGCAGGGCGGGGCCGGAGCGTTTGGGCGTCAGTCCCGGACAAAGGGGCTGGGGCCCAGCGCGGCCAGACATTCCAGAAAAAGATCGAGGCGGTCCGGCAGGGCGCAGGCGGCGTCCCGGCCGGTGGGCTCCAGCCGTACCCGGCGGGCATCAAGGCCCCGTTCGAGGAGGGTCTCCGCCAGATTGTGCAGACGCTGACGGCAGAGCGCCGAGCCGGTGCCGAAATGGCACTGGGCGTCCGCGCCGTCGGCGCAGCCCAGCAGCAGGACGCCGTCATACCTGCCGGTGAGCGCGTCCACCAGCCACTGCATGTTGACCGAGCCCAGACAGCGGACACCCATGATGCGCACGGCCGGATGCGCCCCCCAGCGGGCTTGCGCCTCCCGGAGGGCCGGCAGGGCGTCATTCTCGCAGGCCAGCACCAGCGCCAGCGGCCGCGGACAGGCTGCGGACGACGGCAGGGAGACCGCGTCCATCATGTCCTGGCCCATGCGCATGTTCTGTCCGGCCAGCGAGACGACGCGTTCCGGGCAGGCGCCGAAACAGACGCCGCAGCGGCGGCAGCGGGCCGGGAAATGGCGCGGCAGACCTTCGGCATCCACTTCCAGCGCGCCGAAGGGACATTCTTCCACACAGCGGTTGCAGCGCGTGCAGCGGGACAGTTCAAACTGCGGGCAGTCGCCGTCACCGCTGCGGGGGTGCGGCGAGAGGCCTTGCGCGACGGCCCGCATGTCCCGCAGGAGGGCCAGCACAGCGCCCTGCGCGTCTTCCGCGCAACTTTCCAGGGACTGCGGTTCGCGGGCGCAGCCTGCGGCCACGATGCCGGTGCGCCGGGTCTCATAGGGGAAACAGATGAAGCTGGACGCCGCGTAGCCGTCGAAACGGCTGCAATCCGGCAGGATCGCCGCCCTGCTGCCCGCCGTAACCGGCAGCATGCCCTCTTCCCCGGCGGGCGGCATGCATTCCGGCAGCACAAGCAGGTCCGCCTTCAGTTCCGCCACGCCGTCGCGTCCTCCCAGCCCCGCCTGCCGGAAGCGCAGACGGACGCCCTCGGCATCCGCTGCGATGCCCAGCGCTTCGCCGCGTGCGAGCCGCAGGGCCGGATGCGCTTGCGCCTTGCGGTAATAGCGCTCCAGGACCCCGGAAAGCGTCATCTGTCGGAAGAGCAGGGTGCTCGCCGGGCGTTGTGCGGGAGAGCGTTCCGCCACGGCGCGCGCCAGGCTGAGCATGCCGAGGCTGTTGACGCCATGCGCGGCGTGGAGCTGGCGCAGGCGGCGCTCCAGCAGCGGCCGTTCCGCCTCCGGGGCGCGGGCCAGGGCCTGCTGCTCCAGCGTCTGCGTGTCCGTCAGGAAAAGGATATGCGCGCCCGTGATGCGATCTTCCTGCAGCCGCCGGACAAAATCCCCTGCCGTCAGCACCGGCGGGAGGCCGGCCAGTCCCAGCAGGGCGGGCAGGTTCGACGGCTGCCAGCCGGTCGCCAGCAGCACGCCGCCGCAGGCATGACGGCTGCCGTCGGTCAGCGTCGCCAGAAAGTCGCCGGGCTGCCCGGTCAGGGAGGCCAGCTCAACGCCGCGGAGGACCTGTATGGCGGGATGTGTCTGCACGGCCTGGATGCGCTCCGCAAGCCGCAGGGGGACCGCTTCGTCCCAGGGCGCGGCACAAGGGAGCTCCGGCGGCAGGAAGCGGGCCGCACCACCCAGCACATCGTTTTTTTCGATCAGCAGGACGGACAGGCCGCAACTGGCGGCAGCCTGTGCTGCGGCAAGGCCTGTCCAGCCGCCGCCGAGGACCAGCAAGCGGAGAGTCTGCGGCAGCGTTGTCCGCGGCACGGGGGGCTGACAGGCAAGCAGGCGGGCCACGGCCATGTGCAGGCAGTCATGACGGGCGAGGCGGGCGGCTTCAAATGTCTGCTCAGGCGACGGCATAGCTGATCCGGCGGCAGGGCTGCCGTCCGAAGCCGGCGGCGCATAGAGCGAGCTCCGACGCTTGTGAGCGGCGTGATGCCGCTCAAGCGCACTGGCGGACGGCAGGGGAGGGAGCGTGCAGTCGTGCAGCGGAAGGCTCGCCCCGTCCGGCGTCCGCCACAAAGGCGGGGCATACTCCGGCGGCGGGCAAAGCGGAAGCGTATCCCCCACCAGAAGCAGAGCATCCAGCCCGTGGCGGCGGCAGTGCTCCGCCATCTCGTCGACCGACGGCAGGTCGGAAAACGGAAAGACGGCCACCTGTCCGCCCCAGCGGGTGGCCAGGCCGGCGGCCAGCTCCTCCGCATCCGGACAGGAAAGCAACAAGATCCCCGGACGGTCAGGCATGATCCCCTCCTTGCCGATGGGCATCCGCTGTCCGTGTGGCGTCGCGGCCGCGTGCCGCTTCCGCACGGCCTCGCAGACAGCCCAGCGCCCGGGTGACGGCGGCCGCTCCCGAGCGCACGCTCTCGGCGACGTTCATGGGCCGGACGGCGCAGCCTGCCGCGAAGATCCCCGCCGCTTCGCTCTCCATGACGAAGCCCTGCCGGTCGAGCAGGAGGGGCAAGGGCAGGGCATCGGCCTGCGGCAGGGGGGGGCCCTGCCAGTCGTCCGGCAGATTGGGCCAGGCAGCGGCGGCAGGCGGCATGTCATGCGGGGAGAGCGAGGGGCGCATGCCTGTGGCCCAGACGATCAGGTCATAGGAATACGCAAGGTGTTCACCCGTTTGCGTATCTTCGGCAGGCAGGCGGAGGCCCCGTCCGTCCGGTACGGCCTGGAAGGGACGCGCCGGGAGAAAACGCAGACGGCCGGCACGTTCGTATCCGGCCAGCGCATCCCGTAAACGAAAAAGACGGCCAGGGGTGCGCAAATCCATATAGTACACGTCGATATGCAGATCCGGCAGCCGTTCCAGCAAGATCCGGCAATGCTTGAGGGTGGCGGAGCAGCAGACCGCCGAGCAGTGGGAAAGATGGTTGACGTCGCGTGATCCCGCACACTGCACGAACGCCATGCGCTGCGGGACGCTGCCTGTATCCGGCCGTAACGGGATGCCGTGCGTCGGGCCGTCCTGTACAAGCAAGCGCTCCAGCTGGAAGCCGGACACGCAGAGAGGATGACAGGCCCCGCGCTCGGCCAGATGCGTCAACGCATAGGGACGCCAGCCGGTAGCGACGATGACGGCATCGCAGCGAATGGTGCGGAATGCGGACGGCAAGGTCGAATCCGTCTGGTCCAGGGACTGCAGCACGAGTTCATGTCGGCAGCCGTCAAAAGCATAGCCAACCAGCCGCGTGGAAAGGTGGAGCGTTGCGCCGGGCAGGCGGCGCAGCCTGCGCTCCAGCAGCTCGAGTCCGCAAGACGGGGGGCACAGCTTGGGGAAGTAGCTGGCCAGCGAGCGCACGCGCCCCCCCAGGCGAGGCAAGATCTCGACAAGATGTGTGGAGATGCCGCATTCAGCAGCCTCGACCGCGGCCGTCAGTCCGGTCATGCCGCCGCCGATAACGGCGAGCGCGGCAGTGGAGGAGAAAAGAGGGAAAGTCGCGTCGTACATATGTGTAAGATGGAAAAATAACGGAGGGCGAAGCGTTTGGCAAGGAAAAGGGGGCGCACGAAAGGCCGCCAGCTTGACAGAGGAGGGCGAAAAAGGGGAATTGTGGAGAAAAAAAGGGGATGTTATGGGATATTTTGCCGCACGTCAGGCGCAAACGACGCTTCCCTGCCCGGACTGCGGGCAACCGCTGCTGGTGGAACGGTCCTGCAGAGAGGCCCACATGCTCTGCCCCTGCTGCCGACGCCGCTATGATCTCAAACCTTTCATCGCCAAGGCGGACGAAGCGCTGGAAAGTTTTCTGGAAGGTTTGTATCTTGATAGAATTTAAATAAGAAAAAACAAGCAGATAGCGGTAAAAAAAGAAAAAAATTCGATAAAATTTGAAAAAAAGACTTGCCAAGCGCATCGGTTTCGCCTAAAAGCATCGTTGCTGCGAGTGTGACGCTGAAAGCGCTGCCGCAGCCCACTGCACATCTTCAGATGCAAGATGACTGTGGAGGGGTTCCCGAGTGGCCAAAGGGAACAGACTGTAAATCTGTCGTCGTAAGACTTCGGTGGTTCAAATCCACCCCCCTCCACCACACTGCTTTGTGGCTGTATTGGAAAACTGCCTTGACTGTAGGAGACAGGTGACTGTCGGGAACTACGGTGCAGCGGTTGGGGAACTCGAACCGAGTAGACTCGGAAGGCCAACCGTCAAACGAGCATCGCCGGTATGCGGGAATAGCTCAACGGCTAGAGCATCAGCCTTCCAAGCTGAGGGTTGCGGGTTCGAATCCCGTTTCCCGCTCCATTCCTGCGTTTCCCAACAGTTGTTTTTTCCCGTCAAGCACGTTCCCTGGCAAACAGGGATTATGCGGGTGTCCCGTGAAAGCGGGATGCTCTGGTATCAAATACTTAAACGCAAAAAAATTTCTCCAGGGAGACGTACAATGGGCAAGGAAAAATACGAACGCACAAAGCCCCATGTGAACATCGGCACCATCGGTCACATCGACCACGG
>DWYJ01000051.1 GCA_019118745.1 Candidatus Desulfovibrio gallistercoris
TCCCTTCCCCCCAAGCCCCCCATCCCTTCCCCAGCGCGCGTTTACCGGGGAAGAGGCAGAGACACGAGGCGACCCCGCCCCCAAAGGCAAGCGGAGCGTGTCGAGATTATTTGTTTTATCCACATTATTTGTAAAATTTGTGTTGATACGCCCTGGCGCGTTCGAGGCTGGACGCGCTGCCCGCACCGCCGTTCACCGTAACACCGCAAGGAGACCCGCATGGATTTCAAGGCCCTGGTCACCGCGGCACGGACCTGCCGCCGCTTTGTGGAAGACAGCCCCCTGCATATGAGCGATCTGGAATGGCTGGCGGACTGCGCCCGTCTCACGCCGTCCGCACGCAACGCACAGGTCCTGCGTTATGTGCTGATCACCGGGCGCATGGTCGCCGATATCCTGCCGCTGACCGTCTGGGCGGGCGCGCTCAAGGACTGGGGCGGTCCCCATCCCGGCGAACGCCCCACCGGATTCCTGACCCTGCTGGTCCCTGACGAGGCGCGTGAGCTCACCTTCATAGACGCGGGCATCGCCGCACAGACCGTGCAGCTGGCCGCCACCTCGCGCGGCTGGGGCTGCTGCATCATCGCCAGCTTCCAGAAAAACCGGCTGGAGGAACTGCTCCGCATCCCCGCGGGCTACAAGATCGAGCTCATGCTCGGACTGGGCGTGGCAAAGGAAGAACGGCGCATCGTCCCCCTGCCGGAGGACGGCTCCGTCAGCTACTGGCGGGATGCGGAAGGCATCCACTATGTGCCCAAGCGGGATCTGGACGACTGCATCGTCGGACGCTACCGGGACGAAGAGGGCGCTTAGACCCTTTTGACCTACTCGCTACTTGTTTTTGGGAAAAAGTCGAGGAACGAAGACGCCCTTTACTCCAAAGCAAGGCCCAGGGACAAAAAGGCTGCCGGGAAAGGCTTCGCATCTGATGCGCCTTTCCCGGCAGTTCATTTTTTACGGCTACGCTTCCGCCGTTTGCTTCCGGTCCCGCTCAAAGGGAGGCGGCGGACGCCAGCGCCAGAACAGTAGGAGCAGGGGGACCAGACCGGCGAGTTCGGCCACTTCACGCCAGGTCACGAGAGAAAGTCCGTACCAGAGGACAAGGCAAATTCCGATGGCCAGGAGCATGAGCGCCCACTGCCGCAAGCGCATGGGCCGGGCCACCCATTGAAAATACCCAACCGTCAGGATGGCCACCCAGACCTTGGTGATGGTGAGCGTGAGGGCCGCACCTTCCAGCGGCTGCCACGGGATGAGCGTCAGGCAGCAGATGTTGTTGACCACAAGCCCGCTCACGTAGAAGCCCAGCAGCAGGTTGTGCTTGCGCATGCCGATCATGGCATAGGCGGCCAGATTATGCAGGAAGGCCGTGGCCAGACAGGGCGTGAGCAGACGCTGCGCGGTGGAGGCATCCGCGTATTCCGGCCCGTAGATGAAGGGCAGGAAGCGGTCGCTTTCCACACAGATGAGAAAGATCACCGGCAGGGCGGCCGCCCAGAGCGAACGGGCCGTCTGACCGGCAAGTTGTCGGAAGGCTTCGCGGTTCTCCCGCCAGTAGCGGGCCAGCAGAGGGAAAATGACCTTGCCCAGCAGGGCGCTGGACACCAGGACGGAAAGCCCCTCCACCGTTTCCCAGGCCACGCTGTAGGCCCCTACCGCCTCAGGGGAACTGTTCCTGAGAAAGAAGACGTTGATCTTGTTATAGCACATGGTGCAGGCGGCCATGAGCGTGAAGACGACGCCGCTGCGCATCTTGACGGCCAGGTTCCTGACGGCGGCCCAATTCAGGCGCACCAGCGGATTGCGTCCCAATGCGCAGACGGCGAGGACGGCGCAGCAGCCGGATTCCAGCGGCTTGTACAGTGCGATGGCCAGCATGGGGAACTGGAAGACCACGCACACGATCCCGTAGCCGATGCCGATGAGAGCCGAAGGGATGCGGATGCGCATCTCCACATCCTGTCGTCCGCGTGCCTGACACAGCGCGAAAAAGGAATCCGTCACGCCATCCAGGCCAAAGCCCGCGGCGATCAGCAGGACGACGAGGCGCTCCTCCAGCGGGTAGGGCAGGACAAGCGCCCAGGTGACCGCAAGCGCGATGAACAGGAAACAGCACTTGAGCCATGTGACCTGCCCCAGCAATACGCGAGGCCGTCCGTCCCGGCGGGCAAAGGAGGAGAGCAGGAAGTCATTGAGCCCCACGTCCGCGGCGGTCTTGACCAGATAGCCCGCCGCCAGCGCCGTGGCCAGCTGACCCATCATGTCCTTGCTGTAGCGGGCCAGCAAGATGGTGAAGATGGTCCACGAGAGATCCCGCGTCCACTGTGCGCCGAGGATGCAGCCCAGCTGCCGGGTAAGTCGGGTAAGCTTCATGCCCTCTACTTTTTGAAGAGAACGATGGCCTTGAAGCCGGGCTTCAGTTCAAGTGTCGGATTGGGCACCGTGAGCTCCACCGTGTAATAGGAGGGATTGCCGACGTTCATGTCCGTGGAAGCCCAGGAGATCTCGCTCACCGTGGCCGCAAATTCCTTATCCTGCAGAGAGGGGATCTGCACGGTGGCCACGTCGTCCACAGAGATGCTGTTGACGTCCGCCTCGTACACGGGCACCCGGATGATCACCGGATTGAGCTGCCCCACGCTGACAGGCGGGAAGCCCGCCCCGAGCAGGGAACCGGGGCTCGCCTCCGCGGCCACGGAAAGGACGTAGCCGCTGATGGGCGAGGTGAGCGTCAGCGACTCGGGCAGCTCGCCGCGGGGATCGAGCTTTTGGCCAAAGTAGCCTTCGAGCTCCTTGAGCCGGGCGGCAAAGGTCTTTTCCCGCTTGTCGATGGCGAGCTTGAGCAGGTCGATGCGGCGCTGGATGCTTTCATAATTGGCTTCGATACGCGCGGAGGCCTGCCGCGACCCCAGACCGGACGCCGCCAGCTGCCGCGCCTTGTTGCGCTGCGCCTCGATCTCGCTCAGCTGCTGGCGCAGGGTCAGGATCTGGCTGCGTTCACCTTCGGAGCCCGCGCCGTTGATCAGTTCGTGCCGCAGCACCCGGGCCGCCTCATCCTGGAGATGATAGCGCACCAGGGGCGCTCCCTGCTCCACGGCATCGCCGGGCCGCACGAGCACTTCGTCCACGATGCCGTTGAAGGGCATGGGCGCGGCACGGGTCACCGTCGTGACCACCTTGCCGGTCAGACGGATCTCCGCCGCGGGAACGGCATGGACGGCACCCAGGACTACAAGAAGGGCCAGCAGGCCGGAACATAGTGTACGACGCATCATTTATTCTCCACCGGGCAGCCCCAGGAAACTTTCCTGCAGCAGGCTGGCCACGTACATCCATTCGAGGTTGGCAAGGCGGTATTCCAGTTCCGCCTCGATAAGTTTGATCTGCGACTGGATCAACTTCTCCTGCTGCTTCGACACTACCGGCAGCTCGGCAAGGCCCTGATCGAAGGAGACCTTAGCCTCCGTATACTGCATCTTGGCGGTCTCTTCATTGAGCCTGGCCAGACGCAGATTGGTCTCGGCCAGGGACACGCGCTGCTCTGCCCGCAACCAGGTATTGGAGTAGTCCGTCCGCTGGCGGGCCTGCTGGTTGAAGGCCTGGGCCTTCTGCATGCGGGCCGTCTGCACGCCGCGGTAGCGCCGTCCCCAGTCGATGAGCGGGAAGTCAAAGGTCAGATGCAGGAAGGTGTCGTCCGTGCCGCCGACGGGCTGGGCCTGACCGGCCGGCGGATAGTTGTTGATGTCGATGCGCATGTCCGGCACATAAGCGGCCCAGGAGATCATGATGTTGTAGTCCGCCAGTTTGATCTGGCTGCGCAGCAGCAGATCGTCCTCGCTTTTGTCCCAGCGTTCTTCCCACTTGAGCTTGCGCCCGTCAAAGCCCTTGAGGATGGACTCGGCGGACTTGGTGTCCACGTTCAGCTTCTGCTGCGGATCCACGCCGGCCAGGATCTTCAATTCCGTCAACTGGATGACTTCCTGCATCTTGGCTTTTTCCAGGCGGATCTCCTGCTCCCGCTCATGCTGGGTGGCCAGATTGAGGGAAACCCCCTGACGGCCGTCCACGCTCTCGAGCTGCTTCCAGTAAGTGGTCATCTCCTTGGCCACGGGCAGGAGCTTTTCCTGCTCGGCAAGGATGAGACGCTGGGCGTGCAGGCGCATGTAGGCGCTGGCGATTTTGTAGATGGCCTCGCCCACGGCCTTGCGGTGCGTGGAGATGGCCAGATTGACCATGAGCCGCTGCACCTGATGCTCGAAATAGGTGGCGATGGGATTGGGGAAGGCCGCGTAAAAGCCCACGCGCATCTTGGTGCGCCCGTAGTCGCCGGGTATGTCGGGCTCGTTCTTGTTGTAGGAAGTGAGGTTGTTGCTTACCGTCATGGTCATGCGCGGCTCAGGCAGATATTTCCAGATGGCATTGGTGAGCGCCAGCCGCTTGATCTCCAGATTCACCGCGCTGTTCACCAGAAGGGGAGACTGCTGGATGGTCAGATAAACGCAGTCCTCAAACGTGAACTTCTTGGCCGGGTCATACAGATTGGCCACCACGGCATCGAGCTTGCCCTTTTTTTCCACCGGGACGCCGGGCGTTTCTTCCAGCCAGTGCCGCGCCGGCAACTCCGGCGCATCCATGCCGGCCTTGCTGGACGCGCAGGCCGTCAACCCGGCTCCCAGGCACAGCAGGGCAACAGCCAACAGGCGACGAGTTCTTTTCATCTTCCCCATTCTCCTTGCACCCCAAAAACATCCGCCGCCTATTCCGGCAGATTTGGTTCGAATTCCATCTGATTGAGCGTCAACAGCGGCTTTCCGCCGGCATCGCAGATCTGCGCATCGAAACGGCGGAGCTGTCCGGTCTGCCAGCCGCAGCGCAATTCCAGCACTGCCGCCTGACTATCGCCGGGCTCCGCAAAACGGATGAAGCCGATCCCCGTCATATGCCAGGTTGGGGCCCCGGCGCTGAAGAGCATCTCCTGCGCCAGCCACGCTCCCTGTTCCACGGCATCGATCAACCGCAGGAGGCTTGTATATCCAGAAACGTCTTCCGGGGCAACGGCATCCTTGTCAAGGGCAAGCCGCAGCGTCGGCTGCGCTTCTTCACTGTCCCCGCCTGCCTTGAAAGACGGCCCGTCGGGCAGGACCTGCGCAAGCAAACGGGAGGGAGCACCGATCCTGCGGCGTTCATAAAATGCGGCAAGGCCGCCGTCCCGTTCGGCCCATATCCCTTCCGCAGCTCCGGCGGCAGGGCCGCTCCCCCAGAGGGCAGGCAGACCGGCGGCCGTACGCCCCAGCAGGGCCATGCCTTCCATGACGGGCAGCCAGCGATCCGTGTGGCGGCCGTTGGCGGTCAGGCCGCGGGCTTCCAGACGGCAGTGGCACATGCGCGTCATGACGCTATCCTGCTGCAACCAGCTCCGGGCGCGGACATCCAGACGCGTCTCCCGCGTGATCCCCGGCGGCAGGGGCAATGGCCCGCCCAGGCGAACGTCGCACAGGCCGTTGGGACACAGCCACGGGAAGGCGATGCGTGCGCCGTCGAGCAGGGCGCGCAGCGCCTGGCTCACCGGCAGACAGGGCAGCTCCTCCTCCGGCGTGCCGCCGCAACTGGACAGCCACGGCCGCGCGTAGCGCGAAAATTCTCCGCTCAGCAAAAAATCTCGTCCGGATGCCGTAAGGGGTGGCTGCTGCCGGGCGAACAGCCCCGGAAAGACGTCCGGACGCTCACGCCAGGGCTGCACACGCAGTCCGGCTTCCTGCGCGGCCTGCGGCAGAAGATCGCCGAGACATTCCGCCCGCGCCCACAGGACAGGCGTCTCGCAGGCAAGGAGGACCTCCCGTGCGAACATGTCCCCCCACTCCCCGGCAAGCGGCGGCAGACCGTCCTCCAGGATGCCCAGCACGGCGGGACCGCCCTGCCCGCCGCAGGCGGCCGTGAAGGGCTCCAGTTCCTCCGGCTGGAACACACGGATGTGCCGCAGCCAGAGCGCCTCGTCCCCTCCCTGTTCACGCAACGCGCACAGGGCCTCAGCCTCGGCGTCCGTGCCGTGCAGACCGTCCAGCAAACAGCCGGAAAGCGGCGTGCCAGCTTCACGCAGGAGGGCCAGCCCGGCCCGCAAAAATCCCGCCGCGCCGCCTGCTGCCGCATCTTCTCCCGCTTCCGCCGGCGCTCCCGGACAGAGCACGGCGCAACCCAGCCGTTCCAGACGGCGGCAGGCCGCCTCGCAGACTGCTGGGACGACCAGGGTCTGCCCCAGCGCGGCCAGTCCTGCCAGCAGAGCGGCCGCACGCTGCCCGTCCTCGCTCCAGACCAGCACCGCGCCGCCGGGCCGAACGCCCGGACCGTGCGAGACGGGATCCCAGGCTGCCGGACGCCAATGCCCGTCAGCCGCGGGGGCGTAGCGCAGGAAGGGACGCCGGTCGAGCGCATCCGCCGGGCCCGTACGCGTGGCGGACGCGGTGTCCGGCGCGGAGGTTGCCGTGCCGGTAGCGGGGGCAAGCCCCACCGCAGCCAGCAGATCGCCCACCGTCAGCACCCCCATGAGCGCCTCGAAGGAGACGCTGCGGCCCAGCACCGCCTCCAGCTGCTGCACCAGCAGGGGGAAACGGCTGGAACGCAGGGAAAGATCATACCGCAAGTCCCATTGCGGCGTTACGCTTCCGGACGGCAGCCCCGCCGTTTCTTCGAGCAGGGCCACGATCCGACGGGCCAGCGGCCCCAACGGCGGCATGGCGGCCGCCGCTTGCGGAGCGGGAGAGGCCTGCCCGGCAGCCGGGAGGACTGCGCCTTCCCAGCGGGCCGCGTGCGCTTTCAGGCCGGCGGCGGGGAGATGGCCCAGCGCATGGAGCTGCGCGCACGTCCGACGCAGGCCCTCGGCCTCATGCCCCTTGCGGGAAGCCGAGAGGCAGAGACTGCGCGGCTCGATGTCCGCCACCAGACCGCACAGGGTATCCTGCGGCCCCAGCTCCACGAAATGCCGTATGCCGTCCCGCGTCCACATCTGCTGGACGCATTCCACCCAGCGCACGGCGTTCTCGTCGAGGTCGGCGATGTATTCACAGATGTCCCGCTGCGCGTGCGGATAAAAACCCGTGGTGACGCAGCTCAGCATGGGGAGCTGCGGTGGCTGCATGGCCAGTGCGTTGAGCCGGCGCAGGGACATGTCCCTGAGGACGCGCATGCCCGGATGATGGAAAGCCAGACTGACATTGAGCATGATGGCCGGCAGGCGCTGCTTGCGGAAATGCTTGCGGGCCTCCATGAGCATGTCGCGCGGGCCGCTGACGATATATTGCTTGGTCGTATTGTAATTGGAAACGTAGAGGGCCGGCCAGAGACGGCGCGCCTCCTCGATGAGCGGCGCTTCCGCGTGCACGGCCATCATGCCGGTCTCCCGCGTGGCGCGGGCTTCCAGCTCCGACATGTGTTGCGCGCGGGTATCGAGGATGTACCAGGCCGTTTCCGGCGCATAGACCCCCGCAAGGCAGAGGGCGATGAGCTCGCCCAGGCTGTGCCCGCACATCAGGGACGGTCTGAGCCCCAGCGAGGCCAGGTGGCTCCACTGCGCGTATTCCAGCAGGAAAAGATAGGGCTGCTGCCAGCGGGTGAGGCCGATCTTCTCCTCGTCGCGTTCGTCGAGCAGGGAGAGCACGTCCCAGTCGGCCACGGCGGCCAGACGGTCCATAGCCGCGCGGGCCGCCGGGAACTGATCGTAAAGTTCGCGGCCCATGCCCGGCCAGACGCTGCCCTGGCCGCAGCACATGACCGCCAGCGGTTCCGCCTGTCCGGCCCCCAGCCAGACGCCTCGCTGCGCGAGATCTCGCAGCGCCGTCTCCCGCACGTCCGCCCCGGCGGCGAAGGGCGCGCGCCCGGCGGCAAGGAGCGATTCCCGCCAGTCGGGGCGGCAGGCCCCCATGCGCCAGGCCTGACCGGTCTCCGTGAGCTCCGTGCAAAAAAGGCCATCGACGGTGAACGGCGTCAGGGCGGCCAGCGCACGAGCCCGGCGGGCGTCCGTTCCTCTGCCCAGCAGCCAGAGGGCCCTCTGCCCGTCTTCCTCGTGATAGAAAAAGACGCACCCGGCCAGACTTTCGGAAAGCGCTTCGGACAGTTCACGCAAAAGCGCCGCGCTGTCGCGGCTGCCGGAGGCGAAGGCGCGCGCGTGCGGCTGCGGCAGCCCGGCGGCCTCGCAGGCGTCCGTCAGCGCGGCCAGGAGCTGCGCGGCTGATCCGTCCTGGACCGTGGCGCACCACCAGATATCCCGGTGTGCGAGGCCTTCGCGGAAGGTGCGGGCCTCATCGAGCAGGGCGGAGAGACAGGCCGGCAGCTCCCCCTCCGCAAGCGGCAGGGAACGAACTGCCACCAGAACAAGTGACACGGGCAGGGGGGCGATCTCATTCATGCTGATTTGCTGGGGAAAAGAGGGTTCTTCCTCAAGTATGCCAAGAACAGGTCCCATAGTCCAGAGAGGCGGCGGCGGCGGGAAATTTTCCGGCCAGATGCGCGTCCCGGCAATTCACTTGCCATATGCCGCCACATAAGTTACGCTGAATTGATACAAATTTGCAGCAAGGGGCGGAAGAGCCGCTCTCACCGAACCGTCCCCATACCTATTTTTAAGGATATGACAGCATGAAAGACCCGCAAACCTCCCAGGCCGCCGCATCTGAAAGCGCCGCATCCGGCTTCAACCGCATGCGCTCCAAACTTTCATTTGCCCGTCTTGTGGAAATGGGCGCCAAGATGGGCCTGGACAACCCCCTCTTTCTCTGCCATGACCGCGCCGCCAAGGCGACGGCCCAGATAGACGGCAAGGAATATCTCAACTTCTCCACCTACGACTATCTGGATCTCAACACGCATCCGGAGATCACCGAAGCCGTCACCGAGGCCGCGCGCCTCTTCGGCTCCTCCGCCGGGGCCAGCCGCCTTGTGGGTGGGGAGCGTCCGCCGCACCGCCAGCTGGAGCAGGCCGTCGCCCGCCTCTATGGCGTGGAGGACTGCATCGCCTATGTGAGCGGCCATGCCACCAACGTCTCGACCCTTGGCTTCATGTTCGGCCCGCGCGACGCCATCTTCTACGACGGCCTGGCCCACAATTCGCTCATGCAGGGGGCGCGTCTTTCCGGGGCGGAGCGCTATTCCTATACCCACAATGACTGCGACGCGCTGGAAAGCCTGCTCAAGGCCCATCGCGAGAAGCACAAGCGCGCCGTCATCGTGACCGAAGGGCTGTTCAGCATGGACGGGAACATCCCGGACCTGCCCCGCCTCATCCGCCTCAAGAAGCAATACGACTGCATGCTGCTCGTCGACGAGGCGCACTCTTTCGGCGTGCTTGGCGCGACGGGCCGCGGCGCGCACGAGTATTTCGGCATCGATGCGCACGAAGTCGACATGTGGATGAGCACCCTCAGCAAGAGCATGTGCGGCTGCGGCGGCTTCATCGCGGGCAGCAGCGAGCTCGTTGAGTTCCTGCGCTACGGCTCGCCGGGCTTCGTGTTCAGCGTCGGCATGCCGCCCATCGTTGCCGCTGCCTGCAACAAGGCCCTCGAACTCATGCTGCGCGAGCCCGAACGCGTCCACAAGTTGCAGCGCATCAGCCAGTATTTCCTAGAATATGCCCAGAGCAAGGGGCTGGATACCGGCGCGGCCCAGGGCTACGCCATCGTGCCCGTCATGGTGGGAGACTCCATGGCCGCGGGCTTCCTGGCCAATCTCCTGTTCAAGCGCGGGCTCTACGTCATGCCCATCACCTTCCCGGCCGTCAAGGAAGGGGAGGCGCGCCTGCGCTTCTTCCTTTCCGCCGCCCATTCCGAAGAGCAGATCCGGCAGGCGCTGGACGCCGTGGCGGAAGAGCTGCCAAGGGCACGGGAGATCGTCGCCAACTACAAGCGGGAACATATCGAGGATCCCGCGGACGACTAAAGCGTTTTGCCGTTGAAAAGGCAAAACGCGAGGCGGCGGCACAACGCCGCCCGGCCTGACGTGGATGGAAAAACCGCATTTTTCCGCACAACGTCAGGCCGCAGGGTTTGAAACGCCTTGCGCTTCAAACCGAACATGCTCTAGCTGCCGGGGCCAGGGCGGCGACGCCCCGGCCCTTCCTCTTTTTCCGGCCGTTGAGCCGCTCAGGAGTCGCCATGTCCACGGATCCCGTCACGCCTTCCTCTGCCTCACCGGACTGCGGCCTGTCGAGACGGTTGCCTCGGACGGCCTACGTGCTGCTCTGGTTCCCGCTTTCTTCCGAGACCTTCATCTTCCGGGAAGTGCAGCGCCTCGCCGCGCTGGGCATGCCCCTGCGCGTCTATACCATGTACGGCAAGCAGCTCAGGGGCAGCAGCGAGGAGATGCGCCGGTGCCCGCTGCCGGTCATGCGGCTGGGCACACGGGCCACCTTCCGCATCCTCGGCGCCTTCTTCCGCGCGCTGCGCCGCGACCCCGGAGCAGTCTGGAAGCTCATGCGCGAAGGCCTCTTCCGGCGCATGCGCAATCTGGAAGCGCTGGGGGAAAACGTCTGGTGCTTCCTGGCCGGTTTCCTGCTGGCCGAGCAGGCGCGGCGCGATCAGGTGGAGCTGCTGCATTCGGCCTGGGGCAACGGCTGCGCCACGGCCGTATGGGTGGCCTCGCGGGCATCGGGCATCCCCTTTGCCTTCACCGGCCGGGCGGGCGACATCTATCCCCAGGACGGCATCCTGCGCGAAAAATGCCGTGATGCCCTGTTCATCCGCACCAACAACATGGCCAATGTGCCGTGGCTGCAAAGCTTCTGCCCGGACGACGAGCAGGACAAGGTGCATGCCGTCTACAATGGCCTGACCCTTGCCCAGCGCACGGAATGCGAGATGCCCTTCACGCCCCCCTATCGCCTGCTGGCGGTGGGGCGCTTTTGCCGCACCAAGGGCTTTCCCGAACTGCTGACCATGATGGCCCGCCTGCGCCGGGAAGGGCTCCCCGTCCAGCTCACTCTGGTCGGCGACGGCGGCTGGCGGCGCAAGCTGCACGCCATGCGCCGCCGCCTGGGTCTCGAAGGCGTGGTGGACATGCCGGGTTTCGTGCCCAATGACCGCATACGAGAGTACATGCGCAGCCACGACATGCTGGTGGTGCCCAGCGTGGTGCATACCAACGGCGACCGGGACGGCATCCCCAACGTCATCATGGAAGCGCTTTCCTGTCGCATGCCGGTGGTGGCCACCGACGTTTGCGGCATTCGGGAAGTGGTGGAAGACGGCGTGACCGGCCTGCTGGTCCCCCAGCGCGATCCCGCCGCTCTGGCCGATGCCGTCCGCCGCATGCTTTCCGACAGGGAGGCCGCGCAGCGCATGGCCGAGGCCGGGCGTGAGCGGGTGCTGCGCATGTTCGACAGCGAGACCACCATCCGGCAGCTGGCGGAGCTCTATGCCGACCAGTATGACGACTGGAAGGCCTCCCGCCCCGATGTCTGGCTTTTTACCCGCGGCCTGCCGCCGCAGGACGACTAGGACGACATGGGCCGACCGCTGTTGTGGCTGGCTGCCAGCCTTGATGTGGAAGAAGAGGGCCTCTTCGGTGGGAAGTACGTCTGCCGCGCCCCTTCGCTGCGCAATACGGCCTTCCTGAGCCGTCTGGCCCCTCTGCTGGAGCGCGGCCTGCGGCCCACGCTTTTCTGTACGCACTGCGCGCTGACGGACGCGCCCACCCAGGCCATGCTCGCCCGCCTGCGGGACAGGCACGGCGCGGAGATCGCGGCCCATCTGCACTTCTGGAACACGCCCCCGCTGGCGGACGACGGGCCGGACGTCCTGTCCCGCGTGCCGGCCGCGGCGCTGGGGCAGGGAGCCTTCCGGGCCAAGCTCCGGCAGCTGCTGGCCGCCGGGGAGGCCTTCCAGGGCGAGGCCCTGCGCTCTTTCCGCATGGGCCGCTGGGATCTGCACCGCCATCATTGGCCGGTGCTCGCGGAACAGGGCATCACCTGCGACGCCTCAATACGGCCGCTGCACGGCCCTGCCGCCGATGCCCACGGGCTGCGCCTTCGCCCGGATCATTTTTCCGCGCCGCGCACGCCCTATCTCGTCCGCACCGCCTGCGGCGACATCCTGGAAGTCCCGCTCTCCGTGACGCCTCTGCTCAAGACGCTGCCGGCCCTGCTTGACCGGCTGCCCGCCGCGCTTCGGCAGCCGGCCGTGAGCAGCTATTTCCGCTGGGGAGCGCTGACCCTGCTGCCCGTAGAGCATCCGCTCCGGGTCATGCAGTGCATGACGCGGCGTTTCGTGGCCGCCGGAGGTCGCATCCTCAGCCTGACCTGGCATTCGTCGGAAATGATGCCCGGCGGCGCGCCCCACATGCCCGACGAGGGGCACGTCACACGCTTTCTTGAAAAAATAAAAAAATATATCGAATGGTTACCGACGATAGGCGACCTGCGCTCCGTCACCATGCAGGAGATCCGGCGTGAACTGCCGACCTGCCCCGCACCCCTGCCCCCGGCCACGGCGGACTGGAGCGTTCTTCCCACGGAATCATTCTCCGATTCTCCCCCTTGAGCGTTTTGCCATTGAAAAAGGCAAAACGCGAGGCGGCAGCACAGCGCCGCCCGGCCCAAAGTGAGCGGAAAAACCGCGTTTTTCCGCGAAACGACAGGCCGTATGGTTTGGAACGCGAAGCGTTTCAAGCTAAAAATGCTCTTGTGTCCAGGAGGTTGCATGTACACGACTCTCCCCGCCGATGAAAAGGCGCCTCTGCCTGCGGGCCTGCCGCATGTGGCGGTCATCCTTCTCTGGTACCCGCTGTTTACCCAGCCCTTCATTTTTCGGGAGGTGGAGCAATTACGCCGCCACCTGCCGCTGACGGTCTACAGCCTGTACGACCATAACCAGCGCTGCTGCTCCAGCGAGATGCGCGCCGCCGCCTCCGGCACCCGGACGCTGGGCATGCGCGCCCTGCCGCAGATCCTCCGCGAGCTGGCCGTCCAGCTCTGCACGCACCCGCTCCGTCTCGGCCGCCTGTTCCGGCAGGCGCTCTTCCATCGCTGGCCGTCCTGGGAAGCGCTGGGCGAAAACTGCTGGGCCTTCTTTGCCGGGCTCTATCTGGCACGGCGTTTCCGGGAAGACGGCATGGACATGATCTATGCGCCGTGGCCGCGCGGCACCGCCACAGCCGCCCGTGTGGCCTCGCAACTGGCCGGCATCCCCTACGCCGTCGCCGTGCGCGGCGACAATCTGGCCCCGGCCGATCCCGATCTGGCCGACAAGCTGCGGGAGGCCCTGTTCGTGCGCGTCAACAACGCCGCGGATCAGGAACGCACGGAGGCTTTCGGCAACGGAGAAGCGCGGGGCAAGACGCACCTCGTCTACAACTGCCTGACGTTGTCCGGCGGGTCCACCTGCCCGGCCCGCCTGCAGATGCCCGTACGCCTGCTGGCGCTGGGCCGCTTTGACGTGACCAAGGGCTTCGACGTGCTGCTGCGGGCCTGCGACATCCTGGCCCAGCGGCAGCAGCAGTTCACGCTGACCCTGGCGGGCGGGGGCGGTCATCTTTTCGGCCTCGGTAAGGAAGAGAAGCGCCTCCAGACCCTGCGCTCGCAGCTGGGGCTGGAGAACCGCGTCCAGTTCCCCGGTCTCGTCAGCCACAACGAGCTGCCCCGTCTGCTCATGGCGCACGACATCTTCGTGGCTCCCTGCGTCATCCACGCCTCCGGCCGGCGGGACGGCATCCCCAATACGGTCATCGAGGCTCTTTCCTGCGGCATGCCGGTGGTCAGCAGCAACATCCATGCCCTGCCCGAAGTGGTCCGCAACGGCGAGACCGGCCTGACGGTCCCGCCCAATGACCCGGATGCCCTTGCCGACGCCATACAGTGGTGCATGGAGCACCCGGAGGAAGCCCGGCAGATGGGCAGGCAGGGGCAGGAGCTCGTCAGGAAGATGTTCGATCCCGAGACCAACTGCCGCGCGCTGGCGGAACTCTTTTCCGCGCACCATGCCCGGAGGAAGGCCTGATGTGCGGCATAGCGGGCATTTGCCTCTGTGACGGCGCAGGACTGCCGGAAAACACGGCGCAGAGCGTGGACGCCATGTGCCGCGCCATGCGGCATCGCGGGCCGGACGGACAGGGCGTCTGGAGCGGGAACGGCGTCTGCCTGGGGCACCGCCGCCTGTCCATCATCGACCTTGCCGGCGGCGCACAGCCCATGCACAGCCCCGATGGCCGCTATCATGTGACCTTCAACGGCGAGATCTACAATTTCCCTGAGCTGCGCAAGGAGCTGGAAGCGCAGGGCCTGTCCTTCCGCACCACCTCGGACACGGAGATCATCCTTGCGGGCTGGCAGGTCTGGGGCCGGGACTGCCTGGAACATTTTGACGGCATGTTCGCCTTTGCGCTCTGGGATGCGCAGGAAAAGCGCCTCTTCTGCGCGAGAGACCGTTTCGGCAAGAAGCCCTTCTTCTATACGCTCCAGCAGGGCCGCTTTTTCTTCGCCTCCGAACTGACCGCGCTCACCGCCCTGCCGGAACTGACCTTCACGCTCTCGCCCGAAGCCCTCATGCGCTATCTGGCCTATGAATACGTGCCAACGCCGCAGACCATGTACGCCGAAGCAGCTTCGCTGCCGCCTTCGCACTGGCTGGAACTGCACGAAGGCCGGTTGCGGGTGGAGCGCTACTGGGATCTGCCCTTTCCCGACGAGCGGGACGCCCGCAGCGAGGAGGAGATCTGCGCCGCCTACCATGAGCTGCTGGCCCGCGCCGTCCGCCGCCGCATGATCAGCGACGTGCCGCTGGGGGTCTTCCTTTCCGGCGGCATAGATTCCTCCATCGTGGCCGGTCTCATGGCCAGCCAGTCCGCCACGCCCATCAAGACCTTCTCCATCGGCTTCCAGGAAGCCAGCTACGACGAGAGCCACTATGCCCGCATCGTGGCCCGGCGCTGGGGCACCGATCACCACGAACGCATCCTTTCCGCCGAAGAATGCGCCGAACACCTGCCGCAGATCATCAGCCGCATGGACGTGCCGATGGCGGATGCCTCGGTGGCCCCCACCTGGCTGCTTTCCGGCGTCACCCGCGAAAAGGTCACTGTGGCCCTGGGCGGCGACGGCGCGGACGAACTGTGGGCAGGCTACGAACACTACATCGGCTATAAGGTCGCCACCTGGTACAACGCCCTTCCGTCCGTTCTGCGGCGCGGGCTCATCGAACCGCTTTGCCGCCTGCTGCCGTCCTCGTCCGGCTACATCAATCCGCGCCTTGCCGTGGAGACCTTCCTGCGCGGCGCGCATGCACCGGACTGGCTCCGCGTGCAGACGCTGCTGACGGCCCTTGAGCCGGCGGCCCAGCGCGAACTGCTGGCCCAGCCCGACGATGCCTTCCTGACGGATGCGCGGCTCTTCGCGCCCACCCGTGAACATTTCGAGCACTGGCCCGCCGGGCCCGGCCCCCTGGCCCGCGCCTTCCACGTCTATGCCCGTCAGTATCTGCTGGACGACATCCTGGTCAAGGTGGACCGCTGTTCCATGCTGCACTCTCTGGAAGTGCGGGCCCCCTTCCTGGACAGAGACGCCGCGGAATTCACGGCGCGCCTGCCCATCCGCCACAAGCTGCACGGCTTCAAGCGGAAATACCTGCTCAAGCGGGCTTTTGCCGATGTCCTCCCTCCGGAGATCCTGCACCGCAACAAGCGGGGTTTCCAGATCCCCGTGGCCGCCTGGCTGCGCGGACGCATGCGGCCGTTGCTGGAGGAGATGCTCGGCGAATCCCGGCTGCGGCAGCAGGGCATCTTTGCCCCGCAGGCGGTACGTGCGCTCATGGAGGCCCATTTCAGCGGCCGGGCCGACATGCGCAAGCAGCTCTGGACCCTGCTCGTGCTGCAACTCTGGCTGGAAGCCCAGCGGCGCTAGAGGTTGTTGCGAGCCGTAACAAAATGGGGCGCAAGCGGGACTTGCGGGCCTTACCGGCAGTGCTTATACTGGAAAGGAAACGCTCTCGCGGCGTAACCATTGCAAGGAGCCTGCATGACCAGTCAAATAAAAACATTCCTGCTGCTCGGCCTGCTTTCCGCCGTCATCATCGGCTTGGGCGGTCTTGTCGGCGGACGTACCGGCCTTGTCGTCGCCTGCGGCCTGGCCCTCGTCATGAATATCGGCAGTTACTGGTTCTCCGACTCCATCGTCCTGCGCATGTACGGCGCACGGGAACTGAGCCCGTCGGAAGCCCCCTGGCTGCATCAGATCGTGGAAGACCTCGCCCGCCGGGCCGGGGTCCCCAAACCGCGCATCTGCAGCATCCCTGAAGAAGCCCCCAACGCCTTCGCCACCGGGCGCGACCCGGAACACGGCGTCGTCGCCGTGACCGACGGCATCCTGCGCATCCTCTCGCCGGAAGAACTGCGGGGCGTCCTCGCGCATGAGATGGCCCACATCGCCAACCGGGATATCCTCATCCAGACCATCGCCGGCGTCATGGGGTCGGTGATCGTCATGCTGGCCAACATGCTGCAATTCACCGCCTTCTTCGGCGGCAACCGCAGCAATGACGAGGAAGGAGGCGGCACCAGCCCGCTGGCGGCCATCGTGCTGGCCATCCTCGCCCCCATCGCCGCCAGCCTGATCCAGATGGCCATCTCCCGCTCGCGGGAATACCTTGCCGACGAGACCGGCGCCCAGCTCTGCGGTCAGCCGCTGGCGCTGGCGGGGGCCCTGCACAAGCTCAGCGGCGCGGCCGGCGCCCTGCCGCTGCACAGCGGTAATGCCTGCACCGAGCAGATGTTCATCGTCAAGCCGGTCTTCGGCTTCGGCGGCAGCATGAACAACCTGTTCAGCACGCATCCGCCCATCGAGGAACGCATCCAGCGTCTTGTCGACATGAACCGTACGGGCCAGTACCGCTAGCGGCACGTGCGCCGCAAAGGAGACCCCATGATCCGTCAGAGCCGCCTTTTTGTCCTTCTTTGTCTCTGCTGCCTTGTCCTCTCGGCCTGTACCGCACGGCAGAAGCAGACGGACACGCTCTTTCCTGAAGATTGCGAAAAGACCTATACCTTCGCGCCGGGCAATTACATCATAGAGATCGCCGGCGGTTCGGAAGTGGTGCTTGATCCGCTTGTCCATGACTTCCATCTGTTCTGCACGGCCGATCAGGCCAGGGACTATGTGCTGGAAGAGATCAGCAGCCACCGTCTGCCGCGCGGCGACTGGCGGGTGTACGTGGTGGGCGGCAACTTCCAGGAGCTGGCCCAGCCCGCGGGCAACGGCACCTTCGTGCTCAAGCGCATGGCCCCGCTGGTGGACTGGGTGTCGGAGATGCCGGTGGGCAACCTGCGCTACGTGGAACCGTAAGCGCCGTCCGCTCCGGCCCATGCGGTGCAGGCCTACCCGCAGCCCGGACGGCAAAAAAACGAAACAGGACGGCGGAGAGGGATATCCCCCTCCGCCGTTTTTCTTTTTGGCGGCCTTGGAGTGTTTTGCCGTTGAAAAGGGTAAAATGCGAAGCGGCATTGCCCCGCCCGGCCCCAACCAAACAGGCGACGACGCATAGTGTTGGCCGGCCCTAAGCGGCCCTCAGCGAAAACAGATGACAGACGGCGCGTATCCGTGCACAGTGAGCGGAGCTTGCCCGCCGTCCCGGCGGCTCGGCCATTCCCTGTCTTCAGGAGCATGAACATGTCCTTCATTGCCGATCTGCATATCCATTCGCGCTTCTCACGCGCCACCAGCAAACAGCTCACGCCCGCCCATCTGGCGGCCTGGGCCCGCTGCAAGGGCATCGATGTGCTGGGCACGGGGGATTTCACGCATCCCCAGTGGCGGCAGGAGCTGCGTGAACAGCTCGTGGAGGATGCGGACAGCGGGCTATACCGCCTGCGGCAGGGACAGGCTCAGGCCCCCGACTTTCTGGAAGGGGAGGGCGGCCTGCTGCACGATGCCGAACCGCGCTTCATCCCCCAGACGGAGATCAGTTCCATCTACAAGCGGCACGGCAAGGTGCGCAAGGTGCATAACCTCGTCTTCGTGCCCACGCTGGAAGATGCGGACAGGCTTTCCCGCCGTCTGGAAAGCATCGGCAATCTCGCCTCGGACGGACGGCCCATCCTGGGGCTGGATTCCCGCGACCTGCTGGAGATCTGCCTGGAGGTCTGCCCGGCGTCCGTTCTTGTGCCTGCCCATGTCTGGACGCCGTGGTTTGCCCTCTTTGGTTCCAAGTCGGGTTTTGACCGGCTGGAAGACTGCTTCGGGGATCTTTCCTCCCATATTTTTGCGCTGGAGACCGGCCTCTCCTCCGATCCGGCCATGAACCGCCTCGTCAGCTCGCTGGACGGCTACGCGCTCATCTCCAATTCCGACGCTCATTCCGGGGCCAACCTCGGCCGGGAAGCCAACCTCTTTACGGGCGCTCCCAGCTATGACGGGCTGTTTGCGGCCTTGCGCCGCGCGGCCCGGCGCGAAGCGCAGGACGGGCAGGATTGCCGCTTTCTCGGCACGCTGGAGTTCTATCCTGAAGAGGGCAAGTACCATCTGGACGGGCACCGTGCCTGTCAGGTGGTCATGACCCCGCGCGAGGCCCTGGCCTGCGGCAACATCTGCCCGGTCTGCGGCAAGCCGCTCACCATCGGCGTGCTGCACCGCGTCTGGGAACTGGCGGACAGGGAGGAGCCCGCCCACCTTGCCCATGAACCGGCCGTACATCCGCTGATCCCGCTGCCGGAGCTGGTCGGGGAAGTGCTGGGCGCGGGCGCGGGTTCCCGCAAGGTGCAGCAGCAGTATGCCCGGCTCCTGCGCACGCTGGGCTCGGATATGGACATCCTCTGCCATCTGCCGTTGTCGGACATCGCCGTCTGCTGGGAACCGCTGGCCGAGGCCGTGGGACGCATGCGGCGCGGCGAAGTGCACAGGGAGGGCGGCTATGACGGCGAGTACGGCGTGGTCCGCGTCTTTTCGCCTGAAGAAGCCGCGGAACTGCACGGACGGCGTGCCCGCCGCGCACCGGCGGGGCGCAAGACCGCAATCGCAACAGCGCCCGTACTGCCGCTGCTGGAAAACACCCCGGACGCCATGCAGCAGCTCCGAACGGCCGGAGCCGAAGATATCCGCCATTTCCGGCAGGATCTGGGCGCGCAGACAAAGCCGCAAGCCGCGGCGGAACAGGCTCCGGCTTTTTCCGACGAACAGCTGACCGCCCTCACGGCCGGGCCGGATCCCGTGCTGGTGCTTGCCGGGCCGGGGGCGGGCAAGACGCGCGTCCTGGTGGGCCGCCTGCGGCATCTGCTGGGCCAGGGCCTCGCGCCGCAGGACCTGCTGGCCATCACCTTCACCCGGCGCGCCGCGGCGGAGATGCGGGAACGGCTGGCCGCGGACAGCGACGTGTCGCAGTCCGCGCTGCCTGCCTGCGACACGCTGCACGCGCTGGCCTGGGCTTATCTCCAGCAGCATGATCCGCACGCCATCCTGCTGTCGGACGAAGCGGCGCGCGATCTTTTCCGTCTGGCCAGTCCGGCGCTGGACAGCGCCACGGCCCGCTGCCATTTCGAGGCCTACGCGCTCTGGCGCGAGCAGGAGCAGCATGGCCGCCGCCTGCCCCCCGATGCCGGGGAACTGCCGCTGCTGGGCGCGCCGTCCCAGCCCTGGCATGCGGCGGCCTGCGCCTATGCCGCCGCCAAACAGGAGCATACGCCGCGGCTCTATGATTATGCCGATCTGCTGGACGACTTCCTGCTGGCCGTCAAACGCGGCGACGTGCCGCCCCGGCGGCAGGTGCTGGTGGACGAGCTCCAGGACCTTTCCCCCAAGCAGCTCGCCATCGTGCGCGCCCTCCTGCCGGAGGACGGCTGCGGTTTCTTCGGCATCGGCGATCCGGACCAGGCCATCTACGGTTTTCGCGGCGCGCACGGGCAGGATGAGGAAAGCATCCGCGCCGTCTGGCCCGCTTTGCGCGTCTTCCACCTCGCCCGCAGCTACCGGGCGGGGCAGGGCGTTCTGGACGCCGCCCGCCGTATTCTGCGCGAGCGCGGCCAGTGCGGCGCCCTGCATGCCGTGCGCCCGCTGGCCAGCAGCCTGCACCTCTTCGCCGCGCCCACGCCGCAGGCGGAAGCCCGCTGGATCGCCGGGCATGCGGCACGCCTGCTCGGCGGATCATCCCTTACGCTGCACAAGGAAGGTGAAGCCACAGGAGATGTGCTGGACGGCAGCCTTTCCCCTGGGGACATTGCGGTGCTCGTGCGCATCAGGGCGCAGATACCGCCCATTCGGGAGGCCCTCGAGGCCGCGGGCATCCCCTGCCGTGCCCCTGTCGAGGAGAGTTGCACCCAGGACGATTTTTGCCGTACCGTCCTCCTTGCCGCCGCGCAGGCCGAAGGGGCGGCGGACAGTGTGCCGTCTTCCTGGGGAGAGGCCGCGCAACGGCTGGCCGGACAGGGAAGCCACCTGCCGCAAGAAGACATCGTGCGGGCCGTGTCCGCCGCCGACGGTGGGGCTCTGCCGCCTGAAGAGGCGGGCAGGGAGCTTTGCCGCCTTCTGGAACAGGGCAGCAGCGAGACCGGCCTTTATCTGCGGCATCCGGCCTGGCAACAGCTTTGCCGGCAATGGCGGCAGGCCGGGGACTGGACCGAGCTGCTGCGCCGTCTGGTCTGGGAAGAGGAGGCCGAAGCCCTGCGCGCCCGCACGGAACAAGTGCAGATCATGACCATGCATGCCTCCAAGGGGCTGGAATTCCGCGCGGTCTTCCTGCCCGGTCTGGAAGACGGCCTGCTGCCCCTGCGCCGGGAGATCCTCACGGGACAGGCTGCGGAAAACGCAAGCCCGCAAGATCTTCTGGAAGAGGAACGCCGCCTGCTCTACGTGGCGCTCACCCGCGCCGCCCAGGGGGTCTACGCCAGCCGCTGCGCACAGCGCAAACTGTACGGGCGCACGCTGCATCTGCCGCCGTCGCCCTTCCTCGCGCTGGTGGAGGATGCCTTCCATCAGTCCACCCTCAGGGCGCGTACCCGTCAGACGCAGGAACATCTCTCCCTGTTCTGAGGAGGGCAGCGAAGAGGCCCGGCTCTCTGAGCAGCGGAGCCGCTCACAAAGGAAAACTGCCCCTGACGAATGTCGGATGACATTCGCCGGAGCAGTTTCCCCAAAGAGGGCGATCCCTCTCAGCAAAAATACGACAGCGCTACGCCGCCGGACGCATCATTCCTGTTCTTCAAGCCATGAATCGTCTTCCAGCACGGTATAGCCGCGGACCATCAGATACGAGACCTCATCCGCCGTTTCCAGCAGGCCCGTGACTTCCACCGGCACGCTCACCTCATCATCCAGATCCACACCGGCTCCGCGCGGGATGATACGGTATTCCACATCATCCTGTACGATGGCCACACGTGCCTGGCGTGCATCCGTACCGCGCGGCACGGCGGTCACATAGCCCCTGACCGTGATCTGTTCCTTGCTCATCTGCTTTCTGAAACCTTGCTTGCAAATATCCCGGCCCGGCCGGAGAGGGCAGGCCCTCACAGACACGCCGCTCCCGCAGGCCGCAGGCTGTCATGCCGTGCAGACCATATGCCGGGGGGGCAGCGATCCCAATGACGATTCCGGCGTATGATACGCGGGCCGCCCGCGCCACGCAAGGAAAAATGCGTCCTGACCAGTCAGGCGCGGGGGGCTGTTCCGCGGCGTGCGGAGCGGGGGATTGCCAAGCGGCTTTTTGTTCATGTAGGTAAGGGGAAGCTTTTTCCACTCCCCTGACACTGGAGGATCCCGTGAAGATGCGTCTCTCTTCCCTTGCCCTGGTTCTGTTCCTTGCTCTGCATGGCTCGGCCGCCGCGCAGGATTTCGGCACGTTCAGCATGGATGTGCCCGAGGACTGGACAGCCTCTGCCGGGGAAGGCGGCGCCGTAGCCGCCATAGCGCCGAAGAACGAGGCCGCCGTCACCATCTCCGCCCAAAAGCTGGAAGGCGTCAGCCCCGAAGAAGGGGTGCGTATCCTGGCGCGGGAGCTTAACGGCAGCGAACCGCAGGAAACGGCCAACGAAGAATATACCTTTGAATTCGTCCGCAATGGCGTCACCAACCGCGCCATCTTCCGTGTCCGCAAGGAACGCTTCATCCTGATCACCATCAGCGATGAAACGGGCAAGCATCAGCAGACCATCGAGGCCATGCTGAAAAGCCTCGCGGAAAAATAGCCTTGAGCCCTGCCCGCCCAATGCCGCTTGCGGGAAGCAGGCGGACAGGCGGCAAGATGCCGGAGCGACGCATGAGCAGATGCCGGAGCACAGCCCTGTCAGAAAAAGCCGTAAGACCGGCGTCCCGCCGGACGTACGTCTTTGTCTGGGTGGGGCTGCTCGTCCTGCTGCTCCTGCTGCCGGCCGCGCCGCTCCAGGCGGAGGACTTCCGCCGCTTCAGCGTCCTTGTCCCTGACGGCTGGGAAGTGACAGAGCGCCCGGAAGAGATGTTCATCTTCCGTCCTCCCGCCGGGGACGCCGCGGCCGTCATCATCTGCGCCCCCCTGCCGGACAGGCGTCCGGCCGCCGACGTGCTTGAGGCATTCGTCCGCTATTTTTCGGGCAGTGAACCGCAACAGCGTGAACGTGGAGGGCAGACGTTCGACTTTGTCCGCAATGGGCAGAAGAACAGCGCCTTTTTCCTTCATGATGCCCGCTCCTACCTGCTGCTGACCGTCAGCGATCCCCATGAGCGGTATCCAGAATGCCTGACCATGCTCATGGATTCCCTCGCCCTGCGCAAGGACGACTGATCCGCTGGAGCATTTTCCGTTTGAAACACTTTGCGTCGCAAATACTACGGTCTGGCGTTTCGTGGCAAAAAACGCGGTTTTCCGCTCAGTTCGGGCCGGATGACGCTGTCCCGTCGCCTCGCATGTTATCTTTTCAAAGATAAAACGCTCCCAAAAAACGAAGGCCGCCCCTTGCGGGACGGCCTTGCACATCTGCGGACAGACGGTGGATCATTCCACGGTGACGCTCTTGGCCAGGTTGCGCGGCTGGTCCACGTCCTTGCCCAGATAGTCCGCCATTTCGTAGCTGAAGAGCTGCAGGGCGGGCAACGCCATGAAACCGGCCAGCGGCGAGGGCAGGGCGGGGATGCGCCAAATGTCGTCGGCGTCAGGTTCGCGACCCGTGTTGCACAGGGCGATGACCTTGCCCTGCCGGGCCTTCACTTCCACCATATTGGAGACGACTTTGGGATACAGCTCGTCATCCAGCGCCAGCACAAGCGAGGGGAACGCGGGATCGATCAGGGCAATGGGGCCGTGCTTCATCTCCCCGGCGGCGTAGCCTTCGGCATGGATATAAGAAAGTTCCTTGAGCTTGAGCGCCCCCTCCAGGGCCAGCGGGAAGCAGTGCCCGCGCCCCAGATAGAAGAAATTGCGGGCTTGCGCATACTTACGTGAGAGCTCGCGGGCGCGTTCGTGCATGGCGGGCAGAGCTTCGCCCAGCAGCACCGGCAGACTTTCGAGCAGGGAGAGGCAGCGGGCACGCTCCGCCGCATCCCCGTCGTTGCGCTGGCCCCAGTAAAGGGCCATGAGAGCCAGCATGAGCATCTGACTGCACATGGCCTTGGTGGAGGCCACGCTGATCTCCGGCCCGGCCTGGGTCAGGATGACCGCCGAGGCCTCGCGGGCTATGGAAGAGCCCACCACATTGCACAGGCCCAGCACCGGCACGCCCTTTTCACGGGCGATGCGCAACGCGGCCAGCGTATCCGCCGTCTCGCCGCTCTGGCTGATGACGAGCACCATGTCTCCCTTGCCCAGGAGCAGGCTCTCCCGGTAGCGGAATTCCGAGGCTATCTCCACCTGCACCGGGATATGCGCCCAGTTTTCCAGCAGATGACGCCCCCACAGGCCGGAATGATAGGAGGTGCCGCAGGCGACGATGTGCAGACGCTCCGGCACGGGCAGGCCGTCCAGCTCCGGCAGGCAGACCTTGCCGTCCTGCACGCGGCCGCTCAGGCCGTCGGTGATGACGCGGGGCTGTTCGAATATCTCCTTGAGCATGAAATGCCGGTAGCCGCCCTTTTGCGCGGCCTGCATGTCCCAAGTGATGGTCTGCACCGGATGCCGTACCGGAGCGAGGTCCTCCAGACGCATGATGGCGTAGTCGCCGGCGGTGCAGCGCACGATGTCCCCGTCTTCCAGAAAGATGACCTGCCGGGTGTAGGGCAGGAAGGCCGGGATGTCCGAGGCTACGAAATGCTCGCCCGTGCCGATGCCGAAAATGAGCGGCGCGGACATGCGGGCCGCCAGCAGGGTGTCGGGATCGTCCCGATCCATGAGGCAGACGGCATAGGCCCCGTGCGCCTGCCGCAGCGCGGCGGCAAAGGCCTTGAGCAGATCCGGCTGGCTCTTGCGGCATTCGGCGATGAGATTGACCAGCACTTCGGTATCCGTCTCCGAATGGAAGACATAGCCCTTGCCGAGCAGATCCGCCTTGATCTCCTGGAAATTCTCGATGATGCCGTTATGCACGATGGCAAGTCTGCCGTCATTGCTGCGGTGGGGATGCGCGTTGCGCTCCGCCGGTTCGCCATGCGTCGCCCAGCGGGTGTGCCCCATGGCAGTGGTGGCCAGGGTCACGGGCTCATGCGCGAGCTTTTCCTCCAGCGCCGCCAGTTTGCCCTTGGCCCGGATGACCTCCAGCCCGCCCTTGAGGCCAAAGGCCACGCCGGCAGAATCATAGCCGCGATATTCCAGACGGCGCAGCCCTTCCACCACCACGGGGACGCCCGGCCGGTGCCCGGTATAACCAATAATGCCGCACATGCTTTGCTCCTGTAAAAAACCCTGTCCCCATCCGAAGATGAGGGCAGGGGGATAGGTTATGGATGTTGCGGAAGGTTAATTGAGGATCTGCCTGAGCAGTTCAGGATTCTGCCTGATCTCCGCCTTGCGCTCCAATTCGCCCAGGAAGAGCTGGTAAAGCTCGTTGCCGCGGCGATCGCGCATCAGGCCGTCATAGGCTTCCTTCATGGCCTCCCATTCGGCGGGGTTGGCCTCCTCCACGGCGTCCACCCGGCAGATGAGCGCACCGGGGCCTTCCTTCTCGCTTTCAAGGCGGAAAGCCTGCGGCAGCCACTTTTGCAGGGGCGCGGCAAACACGGCCTGCGCAAGTTCGCTGCTCGCCGCAAAGCCGGTCAGCACCCCGCTCCGCTCCACGGAAGCCGTGCCGAGCTTGGGTCCCTTGCCGTCCTGCGCCTGCTTCAGCTCTTCCGCCGCAGCCGACAGCGCGGCCGTGAGCGCCTTCTCCGCCGTGAGCCGCTTTTCGATCTCGCCCCGCACCGCTTCCAGCGCAGGCGTGTGCGCAGCTTCGGCCTTGTCCACGCGCAGCACCAGATAGCCGTCACCGGCTTCAAGCGCCGTATCCACAGGATTGCCGCTGCCCGTGCCCATGACGAGGGCCGCATTCTCGGCGGAGAGCCCGAGGGTCTTTTCCAGTTCGGCGACGGCGAGCAGCTCCGTCTTTTCCGCACGCAGGCCGAAACGAGCCGCGCTCTCGGCCAGGGGCTTCTTGAGAATATTGTCCTCCACCAGCCCGTCCAGCGCGTCATTGAGCTTTTCCACACCGCTCTGGCGGGCCAGTTCGGCCCGGATCTCGCCTTCCACTTCACTGAGCGGCTTCTTGCCGGCGGCCTTCTTTTCGCTGACGAGGATCACATGCAGACCAAAGGGCGTACGGACCGTTTCCGAAAGCTTGCCGGGTTCCAGCGCAAAGACCGCCTTTTCAAACGGCTCCACCGTCTGCCCCTGCTGGATCCAGCCCAGTTCCCCGCCCGGCCCGGCGGCATTGGGCCCGTTGTGCGCATCCGCCACCTGAGCAAAGGGCTTACCGTCCGCAAGTTCCTTGCGGATGGCGGCCACCTTGGCCTCGGCCTCCTTCACTTCCTCGGGCGTGGCCTTTTCCGCCAGCGGCACGAGGATATGGGAAGCCTTGACCATTTCCGGCGACATGTAGCGGGAAGCGTTTTTCGTGTATTCCGCCTCGACGTCCGCCGCGCTGACGCTCTCCGGCTTCACCAGCAGCAGAGGAGACACCCGGACGTATTCCGCCACCACCTTGGCCGGCACGGCAAAATCATTCTTGTGCGCCGTATAGTAGTCCTCGATATCCTTGTCCGTGAGCTTCACTTCAGACACATAGCGCGAAGCCGGGACGAAGGCGTAGGAGACGCTGCGCTTCTGACGCAAATATTCGAAGTTCGCGCGGGATTCCTCGCTATTGCTCCAGATGCCCGCCCGGACGAGATTCTCCAGCTTGCCCACCAGCATATCATCCCGCAACTGCTGTTCAAAGGCAGCCACGCTGCCGTAGCTGTTTTCGGCCATGCGGCGGAAGAGCTCGGGATCGAAGACCCCGTCCTTGTTCTTGAACGCATCCACCGTCTCCACGGCCTGGCGCATCTCCAGCGCGGACACGCTGATGCCCAGACGCTCGGCTTCCTGTTCCAGCAGCTTCTGCAGGATCAGGACGTTGAGCACACGCCCGCCGATATTCTGCTTGGCGAGTTCCTCGCGCGTGATGCCGGGATTGCTGCGCTGGATGGCCTCCACTTGCTGCTGGTATGCCCGCTGGAAGGCCCCCGCGGAAATGCCGTCGCCATTGACCACAGCCACCACACTGCCGCCGCTCGTGTCGGTGATGCTGCCCACGCCCCAGAAGATGAAGACAAGGATGATCAGGCCAAAAATCAGTTTGACGCCCATGGATTGGGCATTGGAACGAATAAAGTCCAGCATGGTTACTCCGAAATGACGTCCTGACGCCAATAGCGCGCCGTAAAATTGCAGCTTAGCCGCATCGGCCCGGAAACTCAAGCGCGGCGGGCCGCAGAGGGGCGGGGGAGAAGGCTCGGAGCCAGCTGCCTGAATGACTGATCCAGGGCTTTCTATGGTGTCTGCGAAAGAAAATCATAACCTATTGATTTTCAGGCAGCTGCCGTGCGATATCTGCCAAGTCATCTCGTGTAAGTTCATTTGATTTTATTATTTCCAGCACATCGCTTTTTGATAAGGGAAAGTGTTGCATCATCTCCTTGAGTTCGTCTTTGGTGATTTTATCCAGCCAGACTGGGCTATATAATTCCCACCCCACTCCAGCTTCATGGGAATTTCTTCTGAATTAGGTATTCCTTTAAAATTGGCATAAATCATAAATCTACAAAAACCTTCCGGCATAACTTCATCAAGATACAGCACTGTACCAGGCGGTAATACATAAAAAGGGTTTCCCTCAATTTCTCTATATGAAATGAGCAAAGGTTCTTTTGTTCTATACATTTTCGTCTGATATCCGTGGTAGATATCCTGTATAAGAACTGTTACTACCAATAATAGGATTATAAATAATACGCTATTTATTTTTATGTGCATTTTTATCACCATATTCAACTAGGGTCTGTCAACACTATTCGCTGTTTGTTTGGGGGAAGGGAACCCCCTCGCTCTGCTGTCGATGCCCGTAAGGCTCCTTCGTCTCCTAACGGGCACGGCCCTGCGGGCCGCCTTTCGGTCGCCGCCAGCGCGAGAGGGGTTTCCCTTCCCCCCAAGCCCCTCATCCCTTCCCCAGCGCGCTTTTGCGGAGGAAGAGTCCGAGACGCGAGGCGAGGCGACCCCGCCCCAAAGACAAGTAAAGTGTGGGAAGTTTTTCCTTATCAAGTTGAAAATACTTGAAAAATCTGTGTTAACAGACTTTGAGAGAACGTATCCGGAACGCGCAAATGATGCGCCGGACTCGTTAGTCGATGGGATGACCGGCGGCCCGGTATTCGTTAAGCTTGTTGCGCAGGGTGCGGACGGATATGCCCAGCAGTTCGGCAGCCTGGGTGCGGTTGCCTGCCGTGGCTTCCAGGCCCTTGATGATCATGAGGCGCTCCATCTCGTGGAGCGGGATGACGGAGCCGGCAAAAGCGCCGGCCGCCGGAGCCTGTCCACCCGCGGTGGACGGGGCGGCCGCGGCGGGAAGCGTGGCGGGCTCCGCCGCCTCGGGCGAGGCTTCGCCGCCGGTCGGCGCAAGAGCCGGTCTTTCCGGCTGTACGCCGTCTTCCCCGGTCTCTTCGAAGATCGGCCAGCTGTCCTCTTCCAGCAGGAAGTGGCAGGGCTCTATGGGACGGCCGTTGGCCAGCAGCACGGCGCGTTCCATGAGGTTCTGCAATTCGCGCACATTGCCGGGGAAGTCATAGGTGGACAGCCAGTCTATGGCCGCCTCGGAAAGGGAGGTGGGCGGCAGCTGGTATTCCCGCACGTACATGTCCATGAAGAAGCGGGCCAGCTCCAGCACGTCGTCGCCGCGTTCCCGCAGCGAAGGCAGACGCAGGGGGATGACGTTCAGGCGGAAATAGAGGTCCTGGCGGAATTTCCCCTGCTTGACCCAGTCCTCAAGATTTCGGTTGGTGGTTGCGAGGACGCGCACATCCACATGGACGGTCTCCGTGCCGCCCACGCGGTCGACTTCGTTCTCCTGCAGCACGCGCAGGAGCTTGGCCTGAAGGGCCAGATCCATCTCGGAGATTTCGTCCAGCAGGATGGTCCCGCCGTCCGCCAGTTCGAACTTGCCCAGCTTGCGGGAAATGGCTCCGGTAAAGGCTCCCTTTTCATGGCCGAAAAGTTCGCTCTCCAGCAGATGTTCCGGCAGGGCCGCGCAGTTGACCGCCACGAAGGGCCCGCGGGCGCGCTTGCTCATGGCGTGCAGATAGCGGGCGAACATTTCCTTACCGGTGCCGGATTCGCCGGAAATGAGCACCGTGGCCCGCGAGCCGGCGACCTGACGCGCCAGCTTGAGGACGCGCGCGATGGCCGGATTATGTCCCACGATGCGCGGGCCGCTCCCCTGTTCGGCATATTGCGGCTTGTGGCCGCCCAGCGTGCTGCTGGCCGGTACGGGCGCGGAGCGCTGCGGCGCACGGGCCACCGCCTGGATGCGCTCCACATCGAGCGGCTCCAGCCAGTAATCCTTGGCCCCGAGGTGCATGAGGCGTTCAGCTTCCTGAGGGCTGCCCTTGTCGGTGATGACGATGACCGGCGGGAACTGCGGATCGTCCGCACCCACGGCCAGCAGATCCTCGACCTTGAAGCCCGGCAGGCTCGGGCGGGCAAAAATGATGTCCGGCCCCGACTTGCGGATAAAAACCGAGGCGCCCTTGAGATTTTCCGCAATGCCCAGCTCAAAGCCGGCATCGCGCAAGGGTGGAAAAATGGCCGTGATGGCCTGCGCCGGAGCAAGGAACAGCAAACGCCGCGTCGACATAACCAAGGGTATGTAACCCGTTGCGTCATACTTTGCAACACGGCAAACCTGTCCGGGGGTGACATTGGAGGCGTATTTCCGTACAAAAAAGCGCATGGAACAGCAGCATCTCGAACAGCTTCTCTCTGCCGTGGCCGCGGGGGACCTCAGTCCGTCCCTGGCCGCCCGGCAGCTTGCCCAGTCCACTCTTGAAGACAGTCTGAGCGGCCTCACCCTCGACACGCAGCGGGCCATGCGTACCGGCCTTGGCGAAGTGGTCTTCGCCCAGAACAAAAGCCATGAGGCCCTGCTCGGCGCGGTGTCCGGCCTGCATCAGGACGGCAGCCCCGTCCTCGCCACCCGCGTCAGCGCGGAGCAGGGAGAACTGCTGACCGGCGCGTTCCCGCAGGGCCGCTACTGGCCCATGACCCGCCTTTTCCTCCTGCCGCAGCGTCTGCCGGATGGAAGCAGCGCCGCCCCGCTGGAACTTGGCCCCCCCTGGCCGCAACAAGGGGACATCCTGGTCGTCACGGCCGGGGCCGCCGACATCCCCGTAGCCGCCGAAGCCTACGGCGCACTGCGTTTCTGGGGGCGGAACTGCGGCCTGATCTCGGATGTGGGCGTGGCCGGTCTGCACCGCCTCGCTCCCCATCTCCCCGCGCTGCGGGCCGCCCGCTGCGTCATCGCCGTTGCAGGCATGGAGGGGGCCCTGCCCTCTGTGCTGGCCGGCCTGCTCAGCTGCCCGCTGCTGGCCGTCCCCACCTCGGTGGGTTACGGCGTCGGGGCCGGCGGCAGAGCGGCGCTCTCCACCATGTTGTGTTCCTGCGTGCCCGGCGTGGCCGTGGTGAACATCGACAATGGTTTCGGCGCGGCCGCCTTTGCCGCCAAGATGGTGCCGCCCGCCGCCAATGACGGAACGTCCGCCGGATAAGCAGCCATCTCCGCATCTTCCCGCCCCGTCAGCCAACAGGCTGCCGGGGCTTTCTTTTTGTCCCGCCGCCTGGGCCTGTTCACATATTCGCTGTGTGTTTGTGGGGGAAGGGAGCCCCTCGCCTCACGGGGGAGGGCCCAGCCTTTTCACAACGGAACGAGAAAAAGCGTTCTCGTCATCCTTCCCCCAAGCCCCCCATCCCTTCCTCAGCGCGCTTTTAGGGCGTTCCGTCTCCAGCAGCCGCGTTTTCCCGTTATCCCGTTCCCGCACGGCCCGTCCCCAAGCAAAAAGCAACAGCTTACGCACGGGATGATGTTAAAAAAAAAATTATTATTTCATCATATTATATAAATTACGAACATAGATTCTCCCCGGATGTCCGCCCTGCGGCTCCGTCTGCTCCGTCATCTTATGGGCGCTCCGCCTTCCAAACCACTGCCGGCCGCTACACGAACGCGGACACTTCCCTTTCCCGGCCGCCCCGACACGCCGCGCAACGCCCTGGTTATTTCCATTATTTTTCTCATGATTTCCCTATGTTCCATGTGTTATACACAAAAGTTCATCACACGTTGCGCACATCCTGAAAGGGTCTCTTTCTGGACGATTTTCCGTTGCGGGGATGCCGCAAAGCAGTGGGCAACTCTTCTGCGCACATTTTTTGAACATCCACAAAAAATTATGAAAATCCATAAGGATAGATATTTTTTCATCAAAGATGACATGCTGTTTTCCACAAAAAGAACAAAATCGATCCTCTCTTTACGCACACATTACGCACATAAAAAAATAATATAAAAACAAATGATTAGATTATTCTTCACAAAAGTGTCCCATTACTCGCGCTCCATTGAAGAGCAAAGAGAACAGAAAGCCATTCTAAAAAAACAAAAACGTTGCCAAAGCGCACTGGGGAAAGGTGGCAGACTTGAAGGGAACCTCACGGGCATCGACAGCAGAGCGCGACCAAAAGGCGGCCCAAAGGGCCGTGCCCGTTAGGCGACGCAGGAGCCTTACGGGCATCGACAGCAGAGCGCGACCGAAAGGAGGCCGCAGAGCGGCGGCAGAGAAAAGAAAAAGGAAGAGAGGTGTTCCTCTCTTCCTCACGGATGATCAGGCGGATGGTCGAGCACGGCGTGGGGGATGCACAGGCTTGGGCAAGAAAGGCTGTTCCTTTTAGAGCATTTTTTGTTTGAAACGCATTACATCCCAAACCATGCGGCTTGTCGTTTCGTGAAAAAAACGCAACTTTTCCCCCGGATTGGGGAGGCGGCAGGAGTCCCCTTTACACACTGCGGAGAGCATCTACAGGGTACTGTCAGGACTAAAGATCTCTTTCAGGATGGTAGTCGGAATCTATGAGGATGGCACAATACCCGCGGGTCTCGCACATGTGCTGATAGCGCGCATTCTCCTGGATCAGATAGGGCAGAGTGCACCCATCGTCCGAAAGCCGCTTTTCAACGGCATCAGCATATTTTTTTATGTCGGAAAAATGGTTCAGCAGATAGTTTTTGCTCATCACAAGGCAGTAATAACGGATATCCCTGCGATACCGTTCTTCGAGATCATCCTGCCAGTCAGCGGGGATGTAGCCGCCCTCCACAATGAGATGCTGCCGGTTTTCCACCGCGGTCTTTATCATCTCGCGAACGATGGGCCACAGATATGCCTCAAGTTCCGCATCATCCAGGGGCGTCAGGGCGGTATTGCCGCTGCGTATGAGTCCCATTTTCAGGAGGTCGATGGACAGGCGGGGATAGTGGTGGCGCTCAACGAGCTTTTGCGCCAGCCGGCTCTTGCCCGTATGGGTCGCGCCTGTAATGATGATCACCATCGCGCGTCCTCCCGAGCGCACGATCAGCAGGTGGAAACGCTCCACGCCACGGCTGACGCTCAGCCTTTTTCAGGAAGTGCGTCCCCGTGCCGGGTCAGAGCACCACATTGATGACCGAGCCCGAACCTTCCATGCTGGCCGCTATGGCCAGCCAGTCAGGGCCCAGAAAGAAGGAACTGGAAGAGCGTACGGCCAGCGGGGAACTTGTGGTCACGGGGTCGGTTTCCCGTTCAGGCTCGCCGCTGACCACCAGGATCTGCCCCCCGACCACGCGCTGCCAAACGCCGCTCAACTGCTTGACTGGATCTACGAGCAACATGATTCCCCTCCCTCAACTGCGGGGACGGACAGCCTGCGGACCGGCGGTCGTCAGCGCTGACGGCGGCGCTTGCTCTTGCCGTCGTCCTCCGCCTTGTCCTCTCCGCTTTCTTCCCGGACGCCGGGAGAGGAAGCGGGAGCGACACTGACGATGCTGTCCACCGTATAGTCGGACAGGCTCTTTTCCCCGTTCAGATAGGCGCTCTCCAGCTTCATGATCTCATTGAAGCGGGCCATGCCTGCCTTGGACACCGGCTTGCCGCGGGGGTTGATGGCCTTCACCGGATTGATGAACTTGCCGTTCTGCTTGAGACGGAAATCCAGGTGCGGTCCGGTGGACAGCCCCGTGCTGCCCACAAAGCCGATGACCTGCCCCTGCCGGACGCGCTGACCCTTCTTGAGGCCGCGCGCATAGCCGGAAAGGTGGGCGTACCACGATTCAAGCCCGGCCTCGTGCTTGACGATGATCTGATTGCCGTAGCCGCCGGCCCAGCCGCGTTTGATGACCACGCCGTCCCCCACGGCCTTGACGGGCGTCCCCGTGGGCGCGCCGTAGTCCACGCCAAGGTGCGGACGGCTGTAGCCAAGCACCGGATGCTTGCGGTTGTGGCTGAAGCGCGAGGTTATGCGCGTGAAGGAAAGGGGCGCCTGCAACAGGGTCTTGCGCAGGTTCTCGCCCTTGCGATTGTAATACTGCGGGCGTTCCTTGCCGTCCTTGAAGTAGAAGGCTTCAAAGGTCTTGCCCTGATTGGTGAAGGTCGCGGCGAGGATGCGGCCATAGCCCTTGTACTCGCCGTCCCGGTAGCGCTTCTCCACCAGGACGCTGAAGCTGTCGCCGGGCTGGAGGTCGCGGATGAAGTTGATCTCCGAACCAAAGAGCTCGGCAAGGAGGATGGCGATCTGCGGGCCTTCGCCCATATCGGCCACGGCCTGGAAGAGGTTGTCCTCGATCTCGGCCTTGATGGTCTCCAGCAGGACCACATATTCGATGCGTTCCACCCGGGCGACGGGCTCTTCCATGCCCTCCACCACCAGGCGGCTGTTCCCGTCGATCTCGTATTCAAAGCGCTTGACGCGGCCGGTGGCGTTGTCCGTCACCACCACGTAGGGCTGTCCGGCGCGAAAGGCCCGCAGGGAAAAGACCTGCTTGACGGCATTGGCGTACTCAAAGGAGCCTTCCGTGCTGACGCTCTCAAGCACCGTGCTGAGGGTATCCCCCTTTTCCACGGTGCCGTGCTTCACGGCTTCCCCGGTCGGGGGCGCGGCGTCCGCGAGCGCGTCGGGGGCCTGCAGGGGGGGCTTCGCTTCACCGCCCGCCGCATTTTCGGGCTCGGGCAGATGTTCTCCCCCGGCAGGGGAGGTCCCTTCCTGTTCCGCCTCCGGCACGGCAGGCGTTTTTGAAGAGGCCGTCCCCGCTTCCTGCCGGATCGGTTCAGGCGCCTGTGCGGGCGGGCGCTGCGCCTGCCCGCCGGAAATACCGAGCTGTACCGCGCTGACGATGCCGATGAAGACCAGCAGGACGATCAGGATGAACCAGATACGTTTCATATATTTTTTCCGTTAGCTCTCCGGCTGCAATATATACCCCGCCGCCATATTTCTGTCCAGCATTCCCCGGCCCGTCCGTTTTCGCCGTCCGGGGGCCGCTGTTTCGCCGTCCGGTAAGCCGCATCCCGACCGTGGGAGGGGGCTTTTCCACACTTGTTTCAGCGGGAAAAATCGCGTATGTTCCTCCTTTGCTTCGAGTGGAATCGAGCGGTCGGGAAAGCACCTTGAGCAACAGGCATACACCATCTTCTCCCCCGGACCTGCTGCGCCGCACGGACGAGGCGCTGGAGCGCAGCCTCCCGCATGAACCTCGCCCCTGGCTGCACGGTCTTGGCGTGCTGGAAGCGGACGGAATGGTGGAGATCACGTTCCCCCATGCCCTGTACGAGCGTTTTTTCTCCCCGTACCGGCAGATGTTCGAAACGGCGCTGCGCCAGTGCCTTCCGCCGAGAACGCAGATCCGCTACCGTACGGCCGTCATTCCCCGCCCTCAGGGGAAGCCCGGCGGAAACTCCCCCACAGGTGCGCTCGAAGGCGCGGGGGACAGGCCGGCCCCGCCCGTCCCGCTGCCGGAGCCGGCGGACGGCACGGCGCAGGCTGCCGATGAAGAAGCCCCCCCGCCGCCCGGTCCGCACAAGACGCTGGACGATTTTCTCTGCAACGCCAAGAATGCCTTTCCCCTGGAAGTCATGCGGCGCATTGCCCGCCACGCCCCCGGAGCCGTTTTTCAGCCACTGCTGCTGTATGGCGGGAGCGGTACGGGCAAAAGCCATCTCCTGTCGGCCGTGGGCGCCGCCTACGCCCGGCAGGGCCTGCGGGTCCTGTCGCTGCCGGCGGCGCGCTTCTGCCGTCAGGCGGACGGCTGGGCACGCCTGCCGGAACGCTTCTGGCAGACGGTCGATGTGCTCATGCTGGACGACCTCCAGGAGATCATCGGGCAGGAAGAATGGCAGGGCCACCTCGTTTCCCTGCTGGATCACTGCCCGCCGCGGCGGCAGGCCATCTTTGCCCTGACGGGCACGGCGCAGACGTTCAAGCGCCTGCAGAGCCGCCTGGCCGGAAGGCTGGAAAGCGGGCTGGTGACGGAGCTGCTGGAACCGGATCTGGAGATCCGCCTCCGCTACCTGCAGGAGATCTGCCGCCTGCGCAAGCTGCCCCTCTCCGCCGAGGAGCAGCTTTTTCTGGCCCGGCGCTGCCGGCAGTTCCGGCTGTTGCAGGGCATGCTGCTCAAGGCCGCGGCCTTCGCCGAGATGCGACAGGGCAGCCTGAGCAGGGAAGATATCGAGAACATCGCCCGTACCGGCGGCACGGAACCGGCCATCGGCCACCGGGAGATCGTGGAAGAGATATGCCGCCTCTATGCCCTGCGCCCCGAAGAAGTGCTGGGCAACGGCAGACGGCCGCAGCTCGTGCTGGCCCGGCAGATCGCCATGTACGTCTGTCGCCGCCGTCTGGGCCTCTCCTATCCCGAACTGGGGCGCATGTTCGGAGGACGTGACCATAGTACGGTCGTCCATGCGGTGAAAAAGATTAAACAAATGCTGGAAAGTAACAAAGATGTGCAGAACGTGGTTGCCGCCCTGGAAAAAAGCGCACCATGAGGAACATGCTCCCCGTACCGGGGCCGGGAAACGTGCCTGACGTTCCCGGGAAGAGCCTGCTGGTGTCTGTAAAAAATCAAGGCATACAAGCAGGTTAGATGAGTTGGTAACAAAAAGTGACTGCCTATTATCACGAGGATTTCTTGTATGAAACTTACCGTAAACAAAGAGCGCATCATCGACGGTCTGCTCAAGGCGGCAGCCATCATCCCCGCCAAGGCCGGCGCGGCCTATCTGCGTTCCATCTGGCTCCGGGCGGAAGAAGGCCATCTCTCCATCATGGCCACGGATGCCAACATCGAATTTACCGGCCGTTATGAAGCGGACGTGCAGGAACCGGGTCTGGTCGGCGTGCAGGGGCGTTCCTTTGTGGATCTGGTGCGTCAGCTCCCCAACGGCCCGCTGCGCCTCAGCCTGGATGCCGGCGGCAAGACCCTGCTGCTGGAACAGGGACGCCGCACCTACAAGCTGCCGGTCAACGGGGAAGAGCTCTTCCAGAATTTTTCGGCCTTCCCGCAGGGCAATGCCGTCACCTGGTCCGGCGACTTCCTGCAGGACGTGCTGGACAGGGTCGTCTTCTGCATCAGCGACGACGATTCCATGGACGCCATCGCCTGCCTGTACATGAAGCCCACGGGCAACGGGCGTATCGACGTCTGCGGCCTCAACGGCCATCAGTTCGCGCTGGTCTCCTTCACCCATGACGAGCTGGCCGGACGCCTGCCGCAGGAAGGGGTGCTCATCCAGAAGAAGTACCTGCAGGATCTCAAGAAGTGGCTGGGCGTGGACGAGATAGAGCTGGACATCACGGACAAGCGCCTGTACCTGCGCACGCTGGATGGCGCGGAAAGTCTGAGCCTGCCGCGCGCTGGTCATCAGTATCCTGATTACAACGTCTTCCTGAGCCGTCTGGAAGGGGAGGGCGCGAGCCGCCTTACCCTGACCCGCAAGGACGCCATGGAAGCGCTGGGCCGCATCCTCATCTTCAATACCGAGAGCGACCGCTGCACCTACCTCGATCTTTCGGCGCAGGAAGCCGTGCTGCACGCCCAGGGGCAGGAGATCGGCTCGGCCAGCGAGAGTTTGGAAGTGGGCTATGAAGGGGACATCGAGCGCATCGCCTTCCCCACGCGCAACCTCATGGACGTGCTGGGGCATTTCGTCTCGGCCACGGTGACCATGACCATGACCGGCGCGGAAGGGGCCTGCGGCATCCGCGGCGAGGAAGACCCGGACTACACGGTGATCATCATGCCCATGAAGGTCTCCGAAACCACCTATTACAGCGAGGAAGACGTCTAATGGCTCCCGAAAGTGCCGGCGGCTACAATGCCGCATCCATCACCATTCTCGAGGGGCTCTCGGCCGTGCGCAAGCGCCCGGCCATGTACATCGGTTCCACGGACGTGCGCGGCCTGCACCACCTCGTCTACGAAGTGGTGGACAACTCCATCGACGAGGCGATGGCGGGCTACTGCACCTCCATCACCGTCATCCTCCATGCGGACAATTCCGTCACCGTGCGTGACGACGGCCGCGGCATCCCGGTGGACATCCATCCCAAGGAAGGCGTGCCCGCCGTACAGGTGGTCATGACCAAGCTGCACGCCGGCGGCAAGTTCGACAATACGAGCTACAAGGTCTCCGGCGGTCTGCACGGGGTGGGCGTCTCCTGCGTCAATGCCCTTTCCGAATCGCTCACCGTGACCGTGCGGCGTGACGGCAAGCGCTACCGCCAGCACTATGCGCGCGGCGTGCCGCAGGACGAGCTGACCGTCATCGGCGAAAATGTGGACGGTCACGGCACTACCGTCACCTTCAAGCCGGACGAAGAGATCTTCGAGGTGCTGGAATTCTCCTACGAGACGCTGAAGAAGCGTTTCGAGGAGCTGGCCTACCTCAACCGCGGCCTGACCATCGAGTGCATCGACGAGCGCACGGGCCAGGAACACATCTTCCACGCCGAGGGCGGCATCCGTCAGTTCGTGACCGACCTCAACGAGGGGGAAACGCCCCTGCATCCGGTCATCGACTGCGAAGGGCTCCAGGACAACGTGACCGTGGATTTCGCCATGCAGTACACCACGGCCTACAAGGAGAACATCCACACCTTCGCCAACAATATCCGCACGGCCGAAGGCGGCACGCATCTGGTGGGCTTCCGCACGGCGCTCACCCGCGCCATCAACGGCTATGTGAAGAACCAGCCGGATCTGACCAAGAAGCTCAAGGGCACCGTGCTTTCCGGCGACGACGTGCGCGAAGGCCTTACGGCCATCATCAGCGTCAAGCTGCCGCAGCCGCAGTTCGAGGGCCAGACCAAGACCAAGCTGGGCAACAGCGAAGTGGCCGGCATCGTGGCGGGCGTCGTCTACGACAAGCTCAATGAGTACTTCGAGGAGAACCCCAAGGACATCCGCACCATCGTGGAAAAGGCCATGGACGCCGCGCGGGCGCGTGACGCCGCCCGGCGGGCCAAGGAGCTGGTGCGGCGCAAGGGGGCGCTGTCGGACAACGCCCTGCCGGGCAAGCTGGCCGACTGCCAGAGCAAGGACCCGGCCGAGTCGGAACTCTTCATCGTGGAGGGCGATTCGGCAGGCGGTTCGGCCAAGCAGGGACGCAATCCCCGCAATCAGGCCATTCTGCCCCTGCGCGGCAAGATCCTCAATACCGAGCGCACGCGCTTCGACAAGATGCTGGCCAACAAGGAAGTGAAGAACCTCATCACGGCCATGGGCGCGGGCATCGGCGAAGGGGACACCGACCTCGACAAGCTGCGTTACCACAAGATCATCATCATGACCGACGCCGATGTGGACGGCGCGCACATCCGCACCCTGCTGCTGACCTTCTTTTTCCGGCAGTATCAGGAGATGGTGGAAAAGGGCTACGTCTACATCGCTCAGCCGCCGCTCTACCGCGCGCATAACGCCCGTTTCGAGAAGTTCATCAAGGACGACGCGGAACTCAACGACTTTTTGCTCAATCGCGTGAGCGAAGACGTGACCATCGTCGCCGAGAACGGTACGGAATACACGGGCGCGAAGCTGCTGGAGCTCATGCGGCACATCGAGAAGCTGGACAGCCGCGTGACGGACGCCGAAAGCACGGGCATGGCCCGCGACCTCTTCCTGGCGCTGACGACCTATCCGCGCTTCGTGGACGCGGACCTCATCCAGTCCGGGGACGAGGCGCTGCTCGCCTGGCTCAATGAGCGCGGCTATCTGCTGACCCTTTCCCGCGAGGCCGACGAGGACGGCGAGGAACGCGTCTTTGCGGTCTTCGAGAATACCGGCAGCCACCATACCCGGCGCGGCATGGAGTTCTTCGCGTCCCGTCTCTACCGGCAGACGCGGCAGCTCTTCGACGAACTGCGGGAGCAGTGCGGCGGCTTCAGTTTCAGCCTGCGCCGCAAGGACGGCGAGCAGGCGGCGGACGATGTGTTCAGCCTGCTGCGCATGACGCTGGAAGAAGCCCGGCGCGGCATCAACATCCAGCGCTACAAGGGTCTTGGGGAAATGAATCCCGAACAGCTCTGGGTGACGACCATGAATCCCGAGAACCGCGTGCTCCTCCAGGTCTCCGTGGAGGATGCCAACGAGGCTTCCGACGCCTTCGAGGAACTCATGGGTGATCGTGTGGCCCCGCGGCGCGAATTCATCGAGCGCAATGCTCTGAGCGTGCAGGATCTGGATATCTAGCTGGCGGGGATCCCCCTGCTATCCAAGCAACGAGGCAAACGTGTCCGAGCAACCGAAAATCAGTATTGAGCACGAACTGCGGAAATCCTATCTGGAATATTCGCTGTCGGTCATCATCGGCCGCGCCATCCCCGATGCGCGCGACGGCCTGAAGCCCGTGCACCGGCGCATCCTCTTTGCGCAGTCGGAACTGGCCAACACCTACAACCGGCCGCACAAGAAATCCGCGCGCATCGTGGGTGACGTCATCGGTAAGTACCACCCGCACGGCGACGCCGCCGTCTATTACGCGCTGGTGCGCATGGCGCAGGATTTTTCCATGCGGGATCCGCTGGTGGACGGGCAGGGCAACTTCGGCTCCATCGATGGCGACTCGCCGGCCGCCATGCGTTACACCGAAGTGCGCATGTCCCGCCTGGCCGGGGAGTTCCTTGCCGATCTGGACAAGGAGACCGTGGACTTCCGTCCCAACTACGACAACACCCTGCAGGAACCGTCCGTCCTGCCCACCAAGGTGCCCAATCTGCTGCTCAACGGCTCTTCGGGCATCGCCGTGGGCATGGCCACCAACATCCCGCCGCACAATCTGGGCGAGCTGTGCGACGCCCTGCAGATCCTGCTGGACAATCCGCAGGCCAGCGTGGACGACCTCATGGAGGTGGTCAAGGGGCCGGACTTCCCCACGCGCGGTTTCGTCTATGCGGGCAAGGGCCTGTATGACGCCTACCACACCGGGCGCGGCACGGTGAAGGTGCGCGGCCGCCTGGAAGTGGAAGAGCGGAAGAAGGGCCTGCAGGCCGTGGTCATCCGGGAGATCCCCTTCGGGCTCAACAAGTCCGCCCTGGTGGAAAAGATCGCCGCCCTCATCAATGACCACAAGATAGACGGCATTGCGGACTTGCGGGACGAGTCGGACCGGAAGGGCATCCGCATCGTCATCGACCTCAAGCGCGGCACCATCCCGGACATCGTCATCAACGGCCTGTACAAATATACGCCGCTGGAGACCAGTTTCGGCATCAACATGCTTGCCGTGGTGGACAACCGCCCCGTGCTGCTCAACCTCAAGACCGCGCTGGCCTGCTTTGTGGATCATCGGCGGGAAGTGGTCATCCGCCGCACGCGCTACGATCTGGCCAAGGCGGAAGCGCGGGCCCACATCCTGGAAGGCCTGCGCATCGCCATCGACAACATCGACGAGGTGGTGGCCCTCATCCGGGCGTCCGCCAGCCCCGACGAGGCCCGCACCGGCCTCATGGCCCGTTTCGAGCTGTCGGAAGTGCAGGCCCGCGCCATCCTCGACATGCGCCTGCAGCGCCTGACCGGCCTGCAACGCGAGGAACTGCTGGCCGAATACCGCGACCTGCTCCAGAAGATCCAGTTCTACACCTCGATCCTGGAGAATGCCGAGGTGCTGCGCGGCGAGCTCAAGCGGGAGATCGCGGAGATCCGCGAGACCTTCGCCACCCCGCGCCGTACCGAAGTGGTGACGGACGCTCTGTCCGGTATAGACATCGAGGACCTCATCCCCGATGACGAGGTGGTCATCACCCTGTCCCGTCGCGGCTACATGAAGCGCACCAATCTGGAGAACTACCAGCAGCAGAAGCGCGGCGGCAAGGGCATTGCGGCCCTGCACACGGCGGAAGACGACTACGTGCAGGAGTTCCTCACCACCACCAATCATCAGTATCTCTGCCTCTTCACCAACAAGGGCCGCATGCATCAGCTCAAGGTGCATCAGGTCCCTGAAGGCAGCCGCACGGCCAAGGGCGTGCACATCAACAACCTGCTGCCGCTGGAAGAGGGCGAATGGGTGACCACGGTGCTGGCCCTGCGCGAATTCGCCGAGGACAAGTATTTCCTCTTCGTCACCCGGCGGGGCATGGTCAAGCGCTCTTCGGCCTCGCTCTATGCCCGCTGCCGCAAAAGCGGGCTTATGGCCGTGGGCCTGCGCGAGGACGACGAGCTCGTGGTGGTGCGTCCCATCCGGGACGACACCCACATCGTGTTGGCCACGGCGGACGGCTATTCCATCCGCTTCTCCTGCAAGGACGTGCGGCCTATGGGCCGCGTAGCCACCGGGGTCAAGGGCATCGCCCTGCGGCGGCAGGATGTGGTGGTGGCCGGGGTCATCCTCAAGGAATACGACCAGACCACGGAGATCATGTCCATCTCGGCCAACGGCTTCGGCAAGCGCACGCGGGTGGACCTCTACCGTCTCCAGACGCGCGGCGGCAAGGGCATCATCAACTTCAAGGTGACGGGCAAGACCGGCCCCGTGGTGGGCGCCATGCCCGTGCGGGACAATGACGGCCTCGTGCTGCTGACCTCGGCCAACAAGATCGTGCGCATCGGCGTGGACGACGTGCGCAGCAAGGGCCGGGCCACCATGGGCGTCATGCTGGTTCGTCTGGACGAAGGCGCCCGCGTGGTGGGCTTCGACCGCGTGGATGAAGGCGGCCAGAGCGGCCGCAAGCTGGATGAGGAAGAGCTGGACGATCTGTCCGCCGAGAATGAAGCTCCCGGCGAAGCCGCCGCCGAAACGGCAGTGGAAGGCCCGGACGGCACGCCGCCGGAAACGGATGCCGGGGAGAACGGAGAAGCGTAATGCGCTGGGCTCTCGGCCTGGGACGGACGTTCGGCCGTGGATCGGGACGGCGGGGCGGCAGGCGCGCAGGCGGCCTGCTGCTCTGCTGTCTGCTGCTGTTCAGCCTGCCGGGCTGCGAACGTTCGCCGCTGGGCGACGACCTCAGCGAGGCCAGGAGCGCCGTGGCGGCCCATGAATGGACGCGGGCCGAACGCCTGCTGGAGCGTTTCCTGCGGGAATCCGGGGATGCCGACAAACGCTGGGAGGCCTGGCAGCTCCTGCTGACCGTGGCCAACGCCACCGGCGTCACCACGCGGGTACGGCTGGACTATCTGGACACCATGCTGGAAGAATTCGCGGACAGCGACGCCCGTTGCAAGGACATCCTGTGGCGCATGGGGCAGCTCATGGAGCGCCAGCGCCGCCATGAGCGCGCGGTGGACATCTGGAGCGCCTACCTGGATCTGGAAGGGCTCAGCCCGCAGGACAGCGTGGAGGGCTACCGCCATCTGGCGGCCATGAATTTCCGTCTGCATCGCTATGAAGCGGCGGAAGATGCCCTGCAGCAATGCCTGGCCCTGCCGGTCAACGAGAAGGCCAAGCTGGACTGCATGTACGATCTGGCGGATCAGAGCGCGGCCCGGGAGCGCTGGCAGGAGGCGGCCGACCTGTCCCAGCAGATCCTGGACAGCGAACCCGGCGAACGCCTGCGCGCCCTGACGCTTTTCCTGCTGGGAGATGCGCTTGAACAGCTCGACAAGCCGGACGAGGCGCTGGCGCAGTTCGAGCTCTGCCGGGAGAGTTATCCCAACACCGATGTGGTCGAGAATCGCATTGCGTATTTGAAAAAAAAGATGAAAAATCCCTCCCGCCGTCAGACGAAGGCGGCGGAAAAGAAGTAGGCGCGCCCGGCCGTCCCCGGCCTGCACGGTCCGGCGCGCAAGAGGAAGGGCGGACAGCATGAGGAGTTTGGCATGATTCGTCACGAGTGTGGACTTTTCGGCATCTACGGCCATGAAGACGCGGCACGGCTGACGTATTTCGGCCTGTATGCCCAGCAGCACCGCGGTCAGGAAAGCGCGGGCATTGTGACCTGGGACGGCAGCGCCATGTACGAATACAAGGGGATGGGGCTCGTTCCCGACGTTTTTTCGGAAAGTGCGCTGGGCACGCTGGTGGGGGATACGGCCATAGGGCATGTGCGCTATTCCACCACCGGACGTTCCCACATGCGCAACGCCCAGCCCTTCGTGGCCCATTTCCGCGGGAAGGACATCGCCGTGGCCCACAACGGCAATCTCGTCAATACGGCAGAACTGCGCGAGGAGCTGGAGAGCGACGGCTCCATCTTCAGCACGACCAACGATACGGAAGTGTTCATGCATCTGCTGGCGCGGGCCCTGCGCACCAAGACGCTGGTGGAAGCCGTGCGCGACACCTGTTCGCGCGTGCGCGGCGCGTACTGCCTGCTGGTCATGAGCGGCAATACCCTTGTGGCCGTGCGCGATCCGCACGGTTTCCATCCGCTGGCGCTGGGCCGGCTGGACGGCAGCCCTGTCTTCGCCTCCGAGACCTGCGCCTTCGACCTTATGGAAGCCGACTACGAGCGCAGCATCGCCCCCGGTGAGATGTACATCGTGGACGAGCAGGGCGAACGCAGCGAACAGCTCCACGGCCCGCTGCCGGACAAGCCGCGGCAGTGCATCTTCGAGCTCGTGTACTTCGCCCGGCCGGACTCCTTCGTCTTCGGCGAGCAGGTCTACCAGTGCCGCAAGCAGATGGGCTGGCAGCTGGCCCACGAATCCACGCCGGATGTGGACTTCATCATGCCGTTCCCCGATTCCGGGGTCTATTCGGCCGTGGGCTTCGCCCAGTGCGCCGAGCTCCCCTACGAACATGCCATGATCCGCAACCATTACGTGGGCCGCACCTTCATCCAGCCTACCCAGAGCATGCGCAACTTCGGCGTGCGGGTGAAGATCAATCCCGTGCGTTCCATGATCGAAGGCAAGAAGATCTGCATCGTGGACGACTCCATCGTGCGCGGCACGACCATGCGCACCCGCGTGAAAAAACTGCGCGAACTGGGGGCGAAGGAGGTGCATATCCGCATCAGCTGCCCGCCGGTGAAATTCCCCTGCTATTACGGCATCGACTTTGCCTCGCGCGGCGAGCTCATCGCGGCGTCTCTCGACCTGCCGGAGATCGTGCGCGAGCTGGATGTGGATTCCCTGCACTATCTTTCCATAGACGGGCTGTTGCGTTCGGTCATGCATTCCGACAGCTACTGCCTCGCCTGCTTCAATGGCGACTATCCCGTCCCCTGCCGGGAGGCGGGCAAGCACAGACTCGAACAGCCCTGCGCGGCGGTCAACTCCTGAGGTCATCATGGCAGCTCACGTTACACGCATCAAAGGCTTTGCGGACATGTTTCCGCCGGATTCCGACGCCTTCCTCTTTCTGGAAGAAACGGCGCGGCGCATCTTTTCGCGTTGCGGCTTTGTGGAATTGCGGACGCCTGTCCTGGAATATACCGACCTCTTCCGGCGCTCCATCGGTGAGGAGACCGATGTGGTGCAGAAAGAGATGTTCACCTTCCCGGACAGGAACGACCGCCTCATGACCATGCGGCCCGAAGCGACGGCCGGCGTCATGCGCGCCTATATCGAAGACGCCCGGTATACCCGCGAAAGCGTGAGCCGGCTCTTCACCACCGGCCCCATGTTCCGCTACGAGCGGCCCCAGAAGGGGCGCATGCGGCAGTTCCATCAGCTCAATTGCGAATGTCTCGGCTCGCACAGCCCCTATGCCGACGCGGACATGATCATCATGCTCATGCGCTTTTTGCGTGAGGCCGGGCTCACGGAACTGAGCCTCAAGCTCAATTCCCTGGGCTGCGCCACCTGCCGCCCGCGTTTCAAGGAAGCGCTGGTGGACTACCTGAAGGGCCTTGCCGGAGAGGGCGGCCTGTGCGAAGACTGCACGCGCCGCATGCAGACCAATCCCCTGCGCGTGCTGGACTGCAAACAGGAGGGTTGCCGCCGTCTGACGGACGCCGCGCCGCGTCTGCTGGATTATAACTGCCCGGACTGCCGCGCCCACTTCGACACCGTGGTGCGCCTGCTGGAAGCGGAGCGCATCCCCTATGAGCTGGATCACCGGCTGGTGCGCGGTCTTGATTACTATTGCCGTACGACCTTCGAGGTGGTAAGCGGAAACATCGGTTCGCAGTCCGCCGTGGCGGGCGGCGGCCGCTATGACGGTCTCGTGAAGAGTCTTGGCGGGCCGGACGTGCCGGGCGTGGGCTTTGCCTGCGGCATGGAACGGCTGGCGCTGCTCCTGCCGGAACGTCCCGCGCCGCGTCTGGATTTTTATGCCGTGGGCATGAACGAGGCCGGGCGCGACGTCTGCTTTTCCCTGGCTCAGCGGCTGCGCGAGGCCGGCCTTGCGGGCGAAGTGCACACCGGCGACGGCGGCTTCAAGAGCAGCATGCGTCAGGCCGGCAAATCCGGGGCCCGCTACTGCCTCATCGTGGGTGAGGACGAAGCGGCTTCCGGCACGGTTATGGTGAAAAACATGGACAGCGGCGAACAGCAGGCCGTGCCGCAGTCCGCAGTGGTGGAACATCTGGCCTCGACCCCCGGCGGTATTGAGCATGAGTGAGCAGACCCAATCCCAGGATCTCCAGCAGGAGCACCAGAAATATATCGAGGAAGTGGGCGACTGGACCCGTACGCATTCCTGCGGTCAGCTGACCGAAGCCGACGACGGCGCTGAGGTCTGCCTCATGGGCTGGGCGCAGTACCGCCGCGACCACGGCGGTCTCATCTTCGTGGACCTGCGCGACCGCGAAGGCCTGACCCAGGTGGTGTTCAGCCCCGAGATCGCCCCCAAGGCCCATGAGGATGCCCATATCCTGCGCGCGGAATACGTGCTCGCCATCAAGGGCCGCGTGCGTCCCCGCCCCGAAGGCATGACCAATCCCAATCTGGTCACCGGCGGTATCGAAGTGGTGGTGAAGGAGTGGAAGCTGCTCAATACCTCCAAAACGCCGCCCTTCCCCATCGAAGACCGTACCGACGCCGGCGAGAACCTGCGTCTCACCTGGCGCTATCTGGATCTGCGCCGTCCGCGCATGCAGGCCAATCTGCGCCTGCGGCACCGCGTGGCCCAGGCCATCCGCCGCTATCTGGACGAGGGCGGCTTCATCGAGGTGGAAACCCCCATCCTCACCAAGTCCACTCCCGAAGGCGCGCGGGACTTCCTGGTGCCCAGCCGCCTGAACAACGGCCAGTTCTATGCCCTGCCGCAGTCGCCGCAGCTTTTCAAGCAGCTGCTCATGGTGGGCGGCCTTGACCGCTATTTCCAGATCGTCCGCTGCTTCCGCGACGAAGACCTGCGCGCCGACCGTCAGCCGGAATTCACGCAGGTGGACATCGAAATGAGCTTCGTGGACGAGGAAAAGGTCATGAACATGGCCGAAGGCCTCATGGCCCGCGTCTTCAAGGACGTCATGGGGCAGGATATCCCCCGTCCCTTCCCGCGCATGCCCTATGCCGAGGCCATGAGCCGCTACGGCGTGGACAAGCCGGATACCCGCTTCGGTCTCGAACTGCACGACATCACCGATATCGTGCGCGGCTCCGGCTTCAAGCTCTTTGCCGCGGCCACGCTGGTCAAGGCCATGAAGGTGCCGGGCGGCGAATCCATGACCCGCAAGGAGATCGACGCCTACACCGATTTCGTGAAGATCTACGGCGCGCAGGGCCTGGCCTGGATCAAGATCAAGGCCGACGAATGGCAGTCCCCCATCGCCAAGTTCCTTTCCGAGGAAGAGCGCAAGGGTATTGCGGAAGCCCTCGACCTGAAGGTCGGCGACATCGTCTTCTTCCAGGCCGGGGAACCCAGCATGGTCAACGCCGCTCTCGGGAATCTGCGCGTGCATCTGGGTAACCAGCTCGGTCTGATCCCGGAAAACACCTTCAATTTCCTCTGGGTGACGGACTTCCCCCTCTTCGAATACGACGAAGAGGAAAAGCGCTACGTGGCCTGCCATCACCCCTTCACCTCCCCGGCTCCCGGCCACTTGGAACTCATGGCCACCGATCCGGCCCATACCCGGGCTCGCGCTTATGACATGGTGCTCAACGGCAACGAGGTGGGCGGCGGCTCCATCCGCATCCATTCCGCTGAAGTGCAGCGCCGCATGTTCGCCGCGCTGAGCTTTACGCCGGAACAGGCCGAAGAACAATTCGGCTTCCTCATCAGCGCGCTGGAGCAGGGCGCTCCGCCGCACGGCGGCCTTGCCTTCGGCCTCGACCGTCTGGTCATGCTGCTCGCCGGCGCCCAGAGCATCCGCGACGTCATCGCCTTCCCCAAGACCCAGAAGGCTACCTGCCTCATGACCCAGGCCCCCTCCGAAGTCTCGGCCAAGCAGCTGCGTGAACTCGGCCTCCGCCTGCGCGAAAAGAGCGGCGAGACCGCCCCTGCCGCCGGAAACTAAGTTTATTGAAAATTGGATGAGAGCGGAACGCCCTTCGCTAGCGAAGGGCGTTCCGCTGTTTTTGGAAGTTTTTTTGTGGGGGGAAGGGACCCTTTGTGAACAAAGGGTCCCTTCCCCCCACACCCCCCATCCTCCTAAAAACTTTGCTTGTTCAGGTGCCAGCCGTCGCGGCATGCAACGCGCCGCCAGACTGCCAGCCAGCCAGAATCTGAACAGAAAGGCAAATGAGAATGTTTTTTCTTCACCGGGGTAGGGCCTATTAACACAAACT
>DWYJ01000052.1 GCA_019118745.1 Candidatus Desulfovibrio gallistercoris
GCAAAGCATGCTGTTTCAGCCTATAAATATAAAAATCCCAAAATTGATGTCATTTCTGATAAAAATAATATCCTTAATGACATTTCCATAGGTAGAAAACCTTTTAATGATAAGCTTGGCATTTTTAAAATTCCAGCGTTATACATAGAGCGTGATATTGCAAAAGATATATTGCGAGATTTTGCAAAAGGTGACTTTTTTGTTATTCAAGGGCGCCGATTTAGCGGGAAGACATATCTCATAAGCTATATACTGCAACATGTTCCTGCGTATGATAAATTTATATTTCCTTCAGATATTTCTTTTGATGATATTTTTGTCGAGAGTCTTTTGGAAAATGCAGAAAATTCAATTTTCATTTTTGATAGCAACTCCATTACACCATCGATATACACTTTGCTTCTCCAGAAAAAAGATTATATTTCACGATCGCAAAATAAAGTTGTCATCATGACAAATACTAATGAAGATTTTTTAATTGCAAAGCTAAAGGCCAAATACTATCAAATAAAAAATACTTTTAGCGGGAGCGAAATTGATGAATTCAATGTAAAGGCAGATAAACTTGCCTTTGTACAACGTAAAAAAAATCAAACAAATCTCGAATATTCATATATACTGCTTAAGCAACAAAATATGGATATGCGTTACATTCCAAATGATATTTCTCAGTTCACCCTTAATGAACAAACCATACTATTCATGCTCTGTGTATTTGATAAAGTATACACACACGAAGCTTTAGAAATGGATATAAAAATATCAGAAGTTGAAAGATTCACAAAAGAATACTCTATACTATTTGAATATCTTGATTGTGATCCTAATGAAGCTTATGGAAAATCTGTAAGAAAAGTTGTTCATAATAGCCGCTCCATCCTTCTAAACTTAATAAGAGAAATGACAAAAGAAGATGTCTTGAATGTTATTCGCTCTATAATTTCCAATCTATATCTATATGACAAAGAGAACTACAAAGCTGCTATGATGTTTGACACATTAAATCAACTATTTAGCCAAGACGGCGCTGGATATCTTATTGAATATATCTATGAAGGACTTGAAGATGTCTTATATAGAGAACCACACTTTTGGTTACAGCGAGCGAAAAGTATTTATCGTCTTTTTCGGAATGATAAGAAAAAACTACTCGTTGCTGCCACCTATGCACAAAAAGCTATGTATGACTCTGATATTAACGGAAATAGAAATATCAACCTCTATTTAAAATCAGAGTTTTCTGCGGCTCTTATATATTGCATGCTTTACAATATCGAAGAAAATAGTGACAAACAAAATGAATATCAAATAAAATCAATACAAATGATTCATGAAGTATTAGTATCACCAGACCATCACTATATACCGAACTCAATACATAGTGATATTACATACAGAGAAAGTGCATTTAACAATATAAAATCCATGTGCGAACAATTTATATCTCCAGAAAACAAAGAAAAACACTCTGTAATTGTCGATAATTCAATTGATATTATAAAAAAACTAGCCGAAATGAGAAAAGAATACCAGAGTAATATATTAACTATTTAAATTTCATTTTATCGTGCCTTTGCATATGGTCTGTGATTTTGTTACAATAGCAAAATTATTCTACAGAACTCTACATTCTGGAAGAACATAGAGTGTGTTACTCTACGATCAGACATCTGGCACAAAAAACTCGGCCGTGTAGTCTTCAAAAAAGCGGCATGGCCGAGTCATTTGTAAGTAGCTGCGAAAATTAGTATATTTGAAAAAGTGCGCATAATCCGCAAACAAGCATGATGTATTATTCTATTTTTACGTCGTTACTCGACTTGTGACAGACTAGTCAGAAGTAAAACAACGTATTGAAACTCTATGGCCAAAGCGGCGGCGTCCCGCCTTGCTTCACAAAATAGGTATAGTCTGCTATATGTGGAGGTATGAAAGCTCCGCATACCGCCACAGCAGCCGCGTCTTGCCCTGTCCCCGCGCTCCCGCCGGAGCGTTGTCTTGCCAAGACGCGCAAACTGCCGGACGGCAGCGCCACCTACGGGCGCACCGTCGAGGATCATTGCCGCATTGCGGGCGCAGTCGCCGCCTGTCTGGCCGCGCGTTTTGAGGCCATCCTGCCGGGCCTGCTGCCGCCGGGGGCGGACCTCCCCGCCCGCCTGCACGATATCGGCAAGGCCTATCCTCCCTTCCAGGCCAAACTCTATGAAAAGATAAAGGACGGCGCCTGGCGGCGGATGCCGGAACTCGCCAAGGCCGACATGGCGCAGGACGGGCAGATCGGCGGACATGCCGCCGTCAGCCGGGCCTGCCTTGCCGCGCTGGGCGCGCCTGCCGGGCTGGCGCGCATCGTAGGGGCGCATCACTCGCGCAAGATCAGCGACATGGCGGAAAGCGCCCTCAACGGCGGCCCGCGCTGGCAGGAGCTGCGCCATCAGATCTGCCGCCGCCTGCTGGGCGAGCCAGCCCACTGGCCGGACATTGCGCCGCGCCACGAGCGCCTGCTCTGCGGCCTGACCATCACGGCGGACTGGATCGCCTCCGGGCCGCTTTTCGACGACCCGGCCGAGGACTGGCGACCGCTGGTGGAGCGCGCCGTGGACGAGGCCGGTTTTTGCTGGCCGGGCGTCCGTCCCGACCTGAGCTTTGCGGACATCTTTTCCTTTGCGCCGCGTCCGGCGCAGACGGCCTTTTATGAGGCGGTCAGCGGGCCGGGCGTCTATGTGCTGGAAGCGCCTATGGGCATGGGCAAGACCGAGGCGGCCCTGTACGCGGCCTACCGCCTGCTGGCGCAGGGCAAGGCCTGCGGCCTCTATTTCGCGCTGCCCACCCAGCTGACCTCCAACCGCATCCATGCGCGGGTCAACGCCTTTCTGGAACGCATCCTCGACGGCGGCGGCTCGGCCATGCTCCTGCACGGCATGGCCTGGCTGGAACGCTTCCGGCAGCAGCGCATGGGCGAGGAGGCCGCGCCCGGTCAGGCCTGGTTCAGCACCGGCAGGAGGGGCATACTGGCTCCCTTCGGCGTGGGGACGGTGGATCAGGCGCTGATGTCGGCCCTGAACGTGCGCTTCGGGGCCCTGCGCACCTTCGGACTGAGCGGGAAGGTGGTCATCCTGGATGAAGTCCACAGTTACGACGCCTATACCGGGACCATACTGGACACCCTCACGACCCAGCTCCGGGAACTGGGCTGCACGGTCATCATTTTGAGCGCCACCCTCACGGCGCGGCGGCGGGCCTCCCTGCTGCCCGTGTCCATGCCGGGTCCCGACGCCTATCCCCTGATCAGCGCCGCGCCCAATGACGCGCCGGCGCGGGAGATACGCTGCGAGGGCGGCGCGGCGGCAGAGGTCGCCCTGTCCCATCCTTCGGAGGAGGACGCCGTGGAGGAGGCGCTGGAGCGGGCGGAGCAGGGCGAGCGCGTGCTCTGGCTGGAAAATACCGTGGCCGAGGCGCAGGAGCGCTACCGCCTGCTGGCCGCGCGGGCCGCCGCCATGCCGGGCCTTGCCGTGGGCCTGCTGCATTCGCGCTTCACGCCTGCGGACAGGGAACGGCAGGAAACGCGCTGGACGGCCTTCCTGCATCCGGCGGCCCCGCAACGCGGGACGGCGGGCGGTATCGTGGTCGCCACGCAGGTGGCGGAACAGTCCCTCGATCTGGATGCGGATCTGCTCATCAGCCGCTTTTGCCCTACGGACATGCTCTTTCAGCGGCTGGGGCGGCTTTGGCGGCACGGGGAACGCACGCCGCGTCCTGCCGCCGCCCGCCGCCGGGCCTGTCTGCTGCATCCGGGTCTGACGGAGGCCGAGGAGACGCCAAAAGCCGCTTTCGGCCTGTCCGGCTACGTATACGCGCCCTATGTGCTGCTGCGCAGTCTGGAAGTCTGGCAGGGGAGGGCGGCCGTCCGCCTGCCGGAGGACATCCGCCCCCTGCTGGAAACCACCTACGCGGAACGAGAGGAGACGCGGCCCGCCGTGGCGGCCGTCCGCCGGGAGCTCATCGAACGACGGGACATGCTGCGCCGTCAGGCCCTGCTGGGGCTGTCCGATACGATAAAGCCCATCGAGGAGGAGAACGTCCCCACCCGCTGGCAGGAACGGGAAGAGACCGGCGTCCTCCTGTATCGCCGCTGGGACGCCGCGACGCACCGTCTCCTGCTGGCGGACGGTAGCGAGCTGGCGCTCCCGCCGCTGACGGAACTTTCCACGCGGGAAGAGCGCCTTGCCCGCTGGCAGGTGAAGCGGGAGGCGGCGCTCGCGCTGGCCCGCAACACCGTGCGCCTGCCCCGTGACGCCGCGCCACAGGGGACGACTGCCTGGCTGAAAGACTGGATGTGGGATGCGCGGGCGGCCCGCATGGCGGAGGACGGCAGCTTGCTCCACGAGGACGGCAGCCCCCTGCCGCGCCCCGCGCGTTACGATGAGGAGCTCGGTTACAGCCGCACATAGAGCATGTTCCGTTTGAAACGCTTCGCGTTCCAAACCGTACGGCCTGGCGTTTCGCGGAAAAAACGCGGTTTTTCCGCTTGGTTTAGGCCGGGTGGCGCTGTGCCGCCGCCTTGAGTTTTGCCTTTTTCACCGGCAAAACGCTCCAGGGTGTGTTAAGTAGAAATTTTACAACTCATTTCAATAGATCATATAAACAAGCTGTACACACTCCGCCTGCCTTTGGGGCGGGGTTCCCTCATATCCCCGACTCTTCCCCCGGTAAAAGCGCGCTGGGGAAGGGATGGGGGGCTTGGGGGGAAGGGGAACACCTCCAGCGCAGGCGGAGGGGTTCCCCTTCCCCCCAACAAACAGCAAATAGGGCGAACAGCCTCTCATGCGGCTGCCTGCGCAAAAAGGAGGCGAGATGACAGAGGAACGACGCTTCAACCTTGTGGACGAGGCCTGGGTCCCCGTTGCCGGGGCGGGCCGGGCAAGCCTGCGGGAGGTCTTTTCCCGCCGCTGGCCGGGTGTTCCCGGCGGCACGCCGCTGGAAAAGATCGCCCTGTTCAAACTGCTACAGGCCATTGCCCAGGCTGCGCACACGCCAACCGACGAGGCCGAATGGCTGGCCCTCGGCCCGGACGGGCTGGCCGAGGCCTGCCTTGCCTATCTGGAGCGCTGGCATGAGGCCTTCTGGCTCTACGGTCCGCAAGCCTTTTTGCAGTTCCCCGCCGTGAAGCGGGCCAAGATCGTGCCCTACGGCAGCTTGATGCCCCACATCGCCAGCGGCAATACGTCCGTCCTCTTCCAGTCGCAGGTGGAACAGCCGCTGGACGACGGGCAGAAGGCGCTCCTGCTGCTGGTCAATATGTCCTGCTGCTTCAGCGGCAAGAAGGTGGACAAGACGGTGGCGCTCTCGCCGGGGATGGAAAAAAGTTCCAGCGCCAAGGCCGGGCCCGCCATCTGCGCGCAGGGCCTGCTCCATTCCTTCGTGCTGGGGCCCACCCTGCGGGAGACCGTCTGGCGTAATCTGCTGACGCGGGAGGAGCTGGCCGAAGAACGGCTCTATGAAAACGGCGTGGGCACGCCGCCCTGGGAGCGCATGCCGCAAGGCGAGGCGGACGAGGTGGCCGAGGCCCTCAAGCGCAGCCTCATGGGGCGTCTTGTGCCGCTGGCCCGCTTCTATCTGCTGGCCGCGGACGGCGTGCACAGCGTGGAGGGCATCCAGCATCCCGACTACTTGCAGGGCGGCATGGTGGACCCCAGCGTCACCGGCGACCGTTCCCAGAAAAAGCCCAAAATGCTCTGGGCCGACCCACAAAGACGCCCCTGGCGCATGCTGCCCGCGCTGTTGAGCTTTTTACGGCCCGATTCGACACAGGACATGCGCTGCCTGCAACTGGACTGGTGCCTGCCGCGCCTGAAGCGGGCAGGGCAGACGGCCCCGGACGCCCTGAAAGAGGTCGCCATCTGGTCCGGCGGCATCCACCTGAGCAGCAATGCGGGCGAGCAGTATCTCAGCGGTTCGGACGATGTGGTGGAGTCGGAGATAAGCCTGCCGCTGACGGAACTTGACCAAGAATGGTTCCTGAATCTTCGGACCGTCATGGAGCAGGTGGAAAAGCTGGGGAACCACATCTATGCCGCCGTCGCGGGCTACTACCGGGAAGAGAAGGCCGAAAGCGGCACGCAGTGGGCCGAGCGCGCCGTGCGGGAATTCTGGCAGCTGGCGGAGCGACATTTCCCGGCGCTGCTGGCGGCCTGCGGGCACGAGGAGCCGGACGGGCGGGACGAGGTCATCGGCGCATTGCGCGGCTGCGTGCTGGGATGCTATGCCCGCGCCTGCCCGCGGGAGACGGCCCGTCAGCTGGCGATCTGGGCAAAGCATCGTCCCGTTTTCCGGCGTACACAGACAACAGGCAAAGGATAACAGCTTATGGAAAGCAAAGAACCGACGCGGTCGCAACGCTTTGTGGCCGCCATGCTGGAACAGTGCGCACGGGACAAGGGCTTTGCCGCCCGCCTGCGGCGGGCCGACAATCCCGATACCGAGCCGTACGCCTACGGCATCCTCTGCGCCTTCGGCGTCGATCTGAAACAGGACAAGGAACGGCGTCCCTTTGCCCTCATCGGCGCGGCCCTGAGCCGCGACAAACGCGGACGGGACGGCGACCTCGGCCTGGGCGAGGCCCTGCGGCACTGTGTGGAAGATGAAGAGCAGGGCGCGGCACGCCTGCGGCGTCTGCTCGTCTGCCGCCGTCAGGAGGAAGTCTGCCGCCTGCTGCGGCCGCTGCTCGCGTACATGGCGGCGAAGGAAGCGCCGCTCTGTCATGCCCGCCTGCTGGACGAACTGCTGGACTTTCCTTCCGAGAAAGCGCGCCGGCGCATCCGCCTGCGCTGGGCGCAGGGATATTACGGCCATGACGTCGAGGCCGAAACGGCGGAGGAGGGGGAAGCATGCGCCAGTTGAGCCGCTATCTTCTCGACCCCGTCGGACGGCGGGCCCTGCGCTGGACGGATACCTATTCCCTGCACCGCATCGTTTACGATCTCTTTGAGGATGTGCGGGGGGAGGACAAGCAGGACAGCAGCGGCATCCTCTTTGCCGACAAGGGTGTCCGGCAGGGCGTGAGCCAGGTCATCATCCTTTCGGACCGTCCGCCCCGCGCCCCGCAGTGGGGCACGCTGGAGACGCGCCCCCTGCCGGAAAGCTATCTGCAGGCGGAGCGCTATGCCTTTGAGGTCATCGTCAACCCCGTCCGGCGCGAGAACCGCAGCGGCAAGATCGTGCCGGTGCGCGGTCGTGAGGCCATAGCGGACTGGTTTTGCGGCCACGGCCCCGGCTGGGGCTTCGCCGTAGAGGAAAACTCCCTGCAGGTGACGGACATGGAGGTGGACCGCTTCCGCAAGGGATCGGCCACGGCCACCATCGCCCGGGCCACCCTGACAGGCGCGCTGACGGTGACGGACCGGGAGGCCTTCGTCCGGGCCGCGTGTCAGGGCATCGGACGCGCCCGCGCCTTCGGCTGCGGCCTGTTGCAGATCGTCCCCCTTGTCTAATTCGGTCGCCCTGCGGCCCGAACATATTTTTCAGCCACGTTTTGCCAAGGAAGACATGCCATGAACAACAATCCCCTGAAAGGTATCGCCATCGAGTTCCATATCCTGCAATCCTTTCCCGTCACCTGCCTCAACCGTGACGACGTGGGCGCGCCCAAGAGCGCCCTTGTGGGCGGCGTGCCGCGGGCGCGCGTCAGTTCGCAGTGCTGGAAACGGCAAGTGCGCCTGGCCCTGCATGACCTCGGCTTTGCCACGGGCATACGCACCAAGCGCCTTGCCGACATGATCGCCGACGCCTGCCGCGCCCTGAAAGCGCCCGAAGAGCGCGCCGTCCAGTGCGGCGAGGCCATCGCCGGAGCCCTCACCGACGATACGCTGTTCTTCATCTCGCGGCAGGAGGTGGAACGGCTGGCGGCCTACGCGGCGGAGACGGACTTTGTCCTGCCGCTGGAAGCCGCCAAGCCCAAGAAGGGGAAAAAGGAGGGGGACGCCCCGACGGAAAAGGCCGCCCTGCCCAAGACGGAAAAGGCCAAGCTCAGGAAATGCCTGTCCTGCGCCAAGAGCGCCGCGGACGGACTGGACATCGCCCTGTTCGGACGCATGGTGGCGCAGGATGCCGCGGTCAACGTGCAGGCGGCGGCTGCCTTTGCCCATGCCCTGTCCACGCATCAGGTGGTCAATGAAGTGGAATTCTTCACCGCGCTGGACGACTACACCCGCCTTGTGAAGGATGACCCCGACGCCGTGCCCGGTTCCAGCCACATGGGCACGCTGGAATACAATGCCGCCACCTATTACCGCTATGTGTCCCTCGATCTGGGCCAGCTCTGGGAAAATCTGGGCGGCGACGATCTTGAGCGCGCCGTGGACGGCTTCACCCGGGCGCTCTATCTGGCCGTCCCGGCGGCGCGGCAAAGCACGCAGTCCGGGGCCTGCCCCTGGGACTACGCGCGCATCCTCGTGCGGCGCGGCCAGCGCATGCAGCTTTCCTTTGAAAAGCCGGTAGACATGGCGCAGGGCGGCGGCTGGCTGGCCCCGAGCATGGAGGCGCTGGATGCCGGACTGGCCCGGCAGGCGGAACTTGCCGGTTCCCTTTACGGTCGGCTTGCCGAAGTCACTTACGGCGGCGCGGGGGGCGTCTCCATCGACGCCGTGTGCGACGTGCTGCGCACGACCCTCACCAGCCTCATGGAGCCCGCGGCATGAGCGTCCTGCTCCTCTGGCTGGAAGGGCCCCTGCAATCCTGGGGAGCGGATTCCCGCTACGGCAACCGGACGACGCTCCCCTTTCCCACCCGTTCCGGCGTGCTGGGCCTGCTCTGCTGCGCCGCCGGACGGGGCGGGGAGCAGCGGGAATGGCTGGCGCACATGGCGGCCTTTACGCAGACCGTGCGGGCCTATGCCCGGCAGCAGGGCGGCGGGGCAAAGCCGCCCCCGCTGCTGGTGGACTTCCAGATGGTGGGCAGCGGCTATGACGACGGCCACCCCTGGCAGACCCTCATGGTGCCCAAGACCTCCGAGGGCAAGAAGCCCGTCGGCTCCGGGGCCAAGATGACCTATCGCCACTATTTGCAGGACATGGCCTTTGCCTGCGCGCTGGAGCTGCCGCCGGACGAGGCGCGGTCGCTGGCCGACGCGCTGGACCGCCCGGTCTGGGAGCTCTCGCTGGGCCGCCGCAACTGCCCGCCGTCAGACCGCATCGGGCGCGGCATCTTTGCCGCGGAAGCGGACGCGCTGGCCGCGGCCGATGCGCTGGCCGCCGACAAGGGGAGGGCGGGCGTGCTGACCGTGCGCGACGGCGCACACGACGACGGCGACGAGGTCTGGACGCTGCGGGACGTCCCGCTCCGCTTCGGGCCCGTCAAAGAGTATACGGAACGGCAAGTCACCCTGTATCGTTGATGCGTGGATGACCTTCCCCACGCCCGTGGGGTGAGATACCACGCGGGAGCACGGCCGCCGGAGCGGCCCCGCCTGCCGGGGCCGCATGACCTATACGCGACAGGAGGAGTGCCCATGACGGAATCCGAACGGGAAAAAGCCCTCTCGCAACGTCTTTTTGTCCGCATCACGCGGGAGACCCTGCCGCGCGTCACGGATAAGTATCCCTTCCTGTATCTGGAGCGTGGCCGTCTGGAGATCGACGACAGCAGCATCAAATGGATAGACGCGCAGGGGGCGTGCATCCACCTGCCCGTGGCGACCATATCCTGTCTGCTGCTCGGGCCGGGCACCTCCATCACGCATGAGGCCGTCAAGGTTGCCGCCGCGGCCAATTGCAGTCTGTGCTGGGTCGGGGAGGACAGCCTGCTGTTTTACGCCGCCGGGTCCACCCCGACCTCGCACACCCGCAACGTGCAGCGGCAGGCCTGGCTTTCCAGCGACCCGGAGCTGTCGCTTGCCGTGGCACGGGCCATGTTCGCCCGCCGCTTTCCGGGAGAGGACGTGCAGGGCAGGACCTTGCAGGAGCTCATGGGCATGGAAGGCCTGCGCGTCCGGGATCTGTACCTCGAGACCGCGCAAAAGTACGGCGTCGGCTGGAAGGGGCGGAGTTTCGTCCCCGGCAAGTTCGAGCTGAGCGACCTTGCCAACAAGCTGCTCACGGCGACCAATGCGGCCCTCTACGGTATCATCGCCTCCGTCGTCCACAGTCTGGGCTATTCGCCGCATCTCGGCTTCATCCATTCCGGCAGCCCGCTCCCCTTCGTCTATGATCTGGCCGACCTCTACAAGGGAGAACACTGCATCGATCTGGCCTTTTTCCTGTGCCGGGAACTGGCAGGGAAGTATGACAAATACGCCGTTTCCTCCGCCTTTCGGGAACGAGTGATCAAAAAAGACCTGCTCGCGCGCATCGTCAAGGATGTGGATGCCCTGATAGGAGAAAAGAGTGCTCGTCGTTATCGCCAATGATCTGCCGCCCGCCGTACGCGGCAGGATGAAGCTCTGGTTCGTGGAACCGCGCGCCAATGTCTTCGTCTCCGGCATCAAGGATAATGTGGCGCAAAAGGTCGTTGACTATCTGCGGGAGCACTGCCCGCCGGAAAGCGGCCTGCTGATTTTTTTGAAAACGCCCGAACCGCCGGGTTACCGCATTCTTGGCCGGGGTGATCACAAGCGGGAGATCGTTCTCCTTGACGGCCTGCAACTTGTGCGCGACAAGGATGGATGAGGCGTGAGTCCAGAAAAAAGGCAATAAAATCACGCTGTCTTCCCCACGCCCGTGGGGGTGTTTCTATCAGCGCCGCATGGTTGTTGACGAGGTAACGGTCTTCCCCACGCCCGTGGGGGTGTTTCCATCCAGGCGGCATGGGTGGAGATCGAGGACGTGTCTTCCCCACGCCCGTGGGGGTGTTTCTGAGATATGGGACACCAGCTGCGGCGTCCTCATGTCTTCCCCACGCCCGTGGGGGTGTTTCTTCCGTGGACGAGACATACCCGCCGCGGCCCCAGTCTTCCCCACGCCCGTGGGGGTGTTTCTCGTTTTTACGGTGATGACGTTGCCGGAGGGCGGTCTTCCCCACGCCCGTGGGGGTGTTTCCCGGAGATGACCGCGGGCGCTGTGACCAAGGTCAGTCTTCCCCACGCCCGTGGGGGTGTTTCCTCCTTTCCGCGTGCCGGATGCGCGGCCCCCAGGTCTTCCCCACGCCCGTGGGGGTGTTTCCCAGCCTTCGCCTGCTGCCCCGGCGTCGTAGAGGTCTTCCCCACGCCCGTGGGGGTGTTTCTCTTTCCCGCGAGTTCCGCGCGGGCTGGGCGGAGTCTTCCCCACGCCCGTGGGGGTGTTTCCACGCTGGCCTTTCGCATCGTGAGCGCGATGCAGTCTTCCCCACGCCCGTGGGGGTGTTTCTTTGTTTCTACCTTTCAGGCCATGTACGAGGCCGTCTTCCCCACGCCCGTGGGGGTGTTTCTAATGGCGGCAAGGGCATTAGCGCTGCGCATGCGTCTTCCCCACGCCCGTGGGGGTGTTTCCCGTCCCCTTTGCTGTAGGTCCTGGCGCTGCCGGTCTTCCCCACGCCCGTGGGGGTGTTTCCGGCGTGCCCTCCGAGCTGACCACCTTTTTTGAGTCTTCCCCACGCCCGTGGGGGTGTTTCTTTTGCTATTTAAAAGGCAAGCTGCCTGCTAGCGTCTTCCCCACGCCCGTGGGGGTGTTTCTGCAGCGCAAATTGGGGCTTTTTTTGGGGCAGCGTCTTCCCCACGCCCGTGGGGGTGTTTCCTCGGCCAGGCTGTCAAGGCAAACGCCCGCCGCGTCTTCCCCACGCCCGTGGGGGTGTTTCTGCTTTCATTCTGAAGCTTTTAGATTCAGCAGCGTCTTCCCCACGCCCGTGGGGGTGTTTCTCCATAGCGCTTTCAAGGGTGGCGTCGATAAAGGTCTTCCCCACGCCCGTGGGGGTGTTTCCATGAGTCGGAGCGGTTCCGGTATCCGGCTCTGGTCTTCCCCACGCCCGTGGGGGTGTTTCCCCATGACATCG
>DWYJ01000053.1 GCA_019118745.1 Candidatus Desulfovibrio gallistercoris
GCAAAGCTCAAGTCATTTCGACGCATTGCAACCCGCTATGATAAATTGGCCGCGACATTTCGGGCAAACGTCATGTTAGCGGCCTGTTTGATTTGGCTGCAATAAACTTTTTAGAAACAGCCCCTAGGGCATTTTGCCTTTAAAAAAGGCAAAATGCGAGGCGGCGGCACAGCGCCGCCCGGCCCAAACCAAGCGGAAAAACCGCATTTTTTCCGCGAAACGCCAGACCGTGTGGTTTGAAACGCAATGCGTTTCAAACTGAAAATGCTCTAACGGACGGGCGCACCCGTCGACACTCGTTTTTTTTCACAGCGGCCGCCGGCGTCAAGCCGGCGGCCGCTGTGCGTTGAGGACATTTCGCCTTTTTCGAAGGAAAAATGTTCTAAAAATAAATAGTTATTTTACAGCAAGTTCTAAAAATATCCTTGTCGGGACAGCTTGTCTGATGATGAGTCCTGAGCCAGGCGGAGAGGAAGGGAAAAACGACGAACGCCGCCCGGAGGGGCGGCGTTCGTCAGAGCAGTTGCCGTTTGAGACGCCAGGCGTTTCAAACCATATGGTCTCGTGTTTCGCCACTCACAAGGGCAAAACGCTTTGAAGTGGAGTCGTCATATCCAGCCGTTGAAGCCGGGCCAGGCCGGCGGCGGAGGCGGCGGAGGCGGGGGCAGAGGCTGGCGGCGGTGCGGCTTCCAGTTTCGTCTGTCCGGGCGTTCATAGCCGTCATACCCGTCAAAGCGCCGCCGGGGGCGCGGGTCATAGCCAAAAGGATAATTGGGCTGCGGACGCCGCGGGTCATAGCCAAAGGGGTAATTGGGCGCGTAGGGATACGGCCCGTAACCGTAGGGCGCTCCCGGATAGGGGGGAGGCGGCGGTGGCGGCGGGGCGTAGTGATAGGGCGGCCGCGGCCGCCGCCGGTCGCCGTGATAGCGATTGTCCCAATGGGGACGTTCCGGCCGCCGCCGCTCCACGAGCTGGGGGCGTTCTTCGTCTGCCGATCCGGCCGGCAGAGCGTGGCTGGAGGGCGCGGCCTGCACCGCTCCGCCGGACAGTCCTCCGGCAAGGAGCAGGGCGGCAAGCAGTTTGCCCAAATGGTTCATGAAGTATCCTCCCGGCGGCAGGGCCGCCGTGCTGCTGAAGTAAAGGAAAGGGCGGCGTGCGGCCGCGACGGTCAGCGTGCGGGACGGGGCAGCCGTCCTTCCAGCTTGGCCTTGCGGGTGGCGCGCAGCCAGTCATACCAGCCGTCGAGGCCCTGCCCGTTGCGGCAGGAGACCTCGAAGATGGCCAGATCCCGGTTCAGGCGCGTCGCGAAGTTGCGGGCGCGCTGCACGTCAAAGTCCACATGGGGCAGCAGGTCGGTCTTGTTGAGCACCATGGCGCGGGCAAGATTGAAAAGCAGGGGATATTTCTCCGGCTTGTCGTCGCCTTCGGCCACGCTGAGCAGGGCGATCTTGGCGTCCTCGCCGCAGTCGAACTCCACCGGGCAGACGAGATTGCCCACATTCTCGATGAAAAGGATGTCCAGCCCCTCCAGAGAGAGGTTGTCCAGAGCCTGCAGGATCATGCTGCTGTTAAGGTGGCAACCGCCTTCGGTATTGATCTGCACGGCCTGCGCGCCCGTGGCGGCCACGCGGCGTGCGTCGTTGTCCGTTTGCAGGTCGCCTTCGATGACCGCCATGCGGAATTCGCCGGACAGGTCGGCAAGGGTGCGCTCCAGCAGCGTGGTCTTGCCCGCGCCGGGCGAGGAGATGAGGTTGAGCGCCAGGATCTTGCCGGCATCCAGCCGGGCGCGGACCTGATCGGCAAGTTTTTCATTGGCTTCAAGGACGTTGCGAACAACGGGTATCTGCATGGGGCCTCCTGTATGGCCTGGGGCGTGTTGATATGGCTTTTACAAGTATTTTCACAGAATAAGAAAAGTCATCCGTGCGTGCTCCGGTCGCTTCTGGGGAAGGGGGCTTCGTGTCCCTGTCGCTTCTCCCGGTAAAAGCGCGCTGGGGAAGGGATGGGGGGCTTGGGGGGAAGAATTACGGGAACGCCTTTTCTCGCTTCGCTGCGAAAAGGCTGGGCCCTCCCGCGCCGGCAGCGACCGAAAGGCGGCCCTCAGGGCCGTGCCCGTTAGGCGACGCAGGAGTCTTACGGGCATCGACAGCGGAGCGAGGGGCCTCCTTCCCCCAAACAAGCTGCAAACAGGGCCGACGGGCCTTATGAAGCTTCCAAATGGGAAATGCGCAGCTCTTTGCCCTGTTCCACCGTATGGCCGAACTGTTCCCCGCACTGCGGGCAGGGCTGCCAGAGCGCATCCTGCCCCGATTCGCCGCCGAAGACGGCCCCGCAGCTGAAACAGCGCAGGCGCAGGGGGATGATGTGCAGCTCAAGCCCGGCATCCGCCCACGGCCCGTCGGCAAGCAGGGCCTCAAGGCTGAGGCGCAGGGATTCCGGTTCCACGCCGGACAGGGCCCCGCATTCCAGGCCGATGCGGACAAGGCGCGTACACTGCCGCGCCGCCATCTCTTCCCGAACGATGTCGAGGATGTTCTGAGCTATGGCCATTTCGTGCATGGGGGGCATGCTAGCCCAAAGCGCCCGCCGCGTAAAGGCATGGAGAGGAATCTTGCCATTCGGCCCAAATGATGTAGAGTCAGGGCATGAGAAACCCCAAGTTCATCGGCGTCTATTCTGTCGCGGCGGCGCAGGCCGCCGGACAGCGCAAGACCTTGTATTTCGTCTGGGAAGCCGAGACCGGCAGCTTTGTCGTGCAGCGGCTCAACAACGCCTTTCAGCCGGTGGCCGATCCTGAACGCATGACGGCGGACATCTTCAGCCAGCGGTTCACGGCGGAACCTGCCATCCTGGCCATGCCGGTGCGTTCGCTGGACATGTCCAAGGTCGTGGGGCGTTTCGTCCCGCCGCCTCAGGCGGAGCAGGGGGACGTCTTCGGCGAGGTCTCCTCCGCGGAGCAGCAGCGCAGGGCGCGCCTGGTGGAGACCGGCATGCGGGAGACCTTCCGCAAGGCGGTGGCCCGTCTCAAGCGGCCCAAGGAGCGGCAGACGGCCTTCACCGCGCTTGAGCAGCTGGCGTCGGTGCGGGAGGGCATCCAGCCGCAGCACAAGCACATGTTCCGTGATTTCGGGGCGCGCCTGCGGCAGCTCTCCTATCCTTCGGCCGCTCTGGCCTTCAGCCGCCGGGTGCTGGATCTTGCCCCGGATGACGACCATGCCCATTTCAACATGGCGCGCATCCTTCACGCCCTGGGCGAGGATGAAGCCGCCATCAAACATCTGCAGCGGGCCATGCTGCTGGATGGGAGCGAACCTGTCTATGGGCGTATGCTGCGGTACATCCGCAACCAGCAGCGGCGTTCCACCAAGAACAGCAGCCTTTAGGCAAGAGGAGCCACGGCCATGAACAAAGCCTTTATCGGCATACTGATCGCCGTCTGCATACTGGGGATGGCGCTGATTATGCTGAACGAATGGAAATCGTCCAAAAACGATCCCGAACCGGCGTCTCCGGCCCTGGAGGCGTCGCCCGCCACGCCGGATGGCCTGCCGTCGCATACCGGCAGCAGTCTCACGCCGCCCGTGCCCGGCGATGCCGCCGCTCCGGCCCCGGTCGAAACGGCCCCCGCGGCTGAAGCTCCTGCTGCGACGCCCCCCAGCGAGGCGCTGGAACGCGGTTTTGCCTTCAACGATACGGAAGCCGTGCCGCCTCAGGACATGCCGCTGCCCGTGACGGAAGGCGCGGCCCGTCCCGCTCAGGATGTGCCGCCGCAGCCCGCGCTGGGCAGCGGTGCGGCCAGCGAGCCTCCGGCGGCCCCGTCCGTGCCCGCCGCGACGGAAACGCGTCAGCCGCCCGTGGCTGAAGTGGAGCCCGCCGCCCCGGAAAAGAAGGAAGAGAAGAAGGCCGAAAAGCCCGCACCGGCAGCCAAAGCCCGCACGGTCACCCGTTTTGTGGTCTTTGCCCGCGAGACGGGCGCAACGGTCCGCATCGAGGGCTCCAGCCCCATCGAGTACAAGTATCTGCCGCTGGACAATCCGCCCCGCGTGGCCGTCGACCTCATGGGGGAATGGACGGTCAAGGCGCCGGGCGTGCCGAAGAATCCGGCGGTCACCAATGTTCGTCTCGGCAAGCTGGACGGCCGGACGCGGGTGGTCATCGACCTCACCGGCCCGGGCAAGATACGGCATATCCTTTCCAAGGACCGCAAGCGGCTGGATGTGCGCATCGACCGCTGATGGTTCGCCATCTTTTGTGATAAAAAAGGACGCGTGAGCGTCCTTTTTTTGCGGGCGGAGGCGGGCAGCCATGCACCGTGCACGACGGGGGCCTGAGCACCGCCGCCGCCCGGCCAAAAGAAAGCGGAAAAAAATATATCTTTCCCGCGAGATGACAGGCCGTATGGCGGGAAACGCCAAGCGCTCCCCACGGAAAATGTTCTAGAGCGGATTCGCATTGAAATTGTATCAATTTCAATGCTGACGCTGCCCTCACACTACGGAAAAAGCGTGGTTTTTCCGTGTGTTCGGTTGCGGGTAGTCGCTCTCGCGACTACCAGAGCGATCCACATTTTCAATGTGGAATTGCTTTAAGCTCAACTTGTCGTTTTTTTCTGTTGCAGCGGGAGGAAGTGCTCGAGGATGACTTCCCAGAGATCACGGAAGGCATCCATCTCCCCTGCGAATCTTTTGGTGAGGCCCATGGAAAAGGAGGGCAGGCAGGGGTCGCCGATGCGTCCGGCGTATTCCAGCGTGAGATTCGCGCGGCCATTTCCTCGCTTTTCCAGCGACTCAAAGCCCTTGTTCGGCAAATGGGGGAGCTTCCGCATCCGTGAGCTGGGAGCGCCCGCGATCCCGCCTAGCCTGCCCATCCAGCTCCTGAGATCCTCTTCCTTCTCCTCCCAGTAATTGATGGAGGTGTCTACCCCCCACAGCAGGTTCTTCTCTTTATTGGTAAAAAGGACGGACATCTTTTCATTCCTGTTGACGACGACATCGTGGAGCTCGCCAAGGCACGTATGGAAGACATTGCCGGAGCGTGTGGCGTGTCCCGGACGGTAGCGCCTGTAAAATTCGGCGAGGATGCGCAGGATGTTGTCGGTGATCGGGCCCTTTTGGGCGGTATCCGGGTAGTAGTATCCGTGGCGCCCGATAAGATGCATCAGGCATTCGGGACGCTGGAGCATGATATGGAAATTGAATAACGCATTTTTCTTGTAGCAGATGAGATAGGCGGGCACGTCGAACAGCTTGCTGACATCCCAGTGGAAGGCAAGCCCCCAGAATGATGTTTGCTTATCTTCTATCAGCTCATCTACGGTTTTCCGCCATTCCGCCTTGGCTGTGGCGGCATCGGCATAGGGCTGCTCGTTCAGGGAGATCGGGTAGGCCAGAGCATAATCGTTGTCCGGGGTGCGATTCTCCCACTGAAAGAGGAACTGCGGCATATTGGGCAGCATGTATTCCGGCAGGCTTATGGAAAAGCGGCCCAGCAGCCATGTGCGCAGCGGGCTATGGGATGGGATGTTCATGGGGGCTCCTCCTGTGGCATGGCGGTACGCGACGGCGCAGTACGTGTGTTCGGGGTAGGGTTTGCCAACACTTATTTTGCAAATAATTTCAATATATAAGTCATATCGACGTACACACTCCGCTTATCTTTGGGGAGGGGTTTCCCTTCCCCCCAAACAAACAGCGAATAGTGCTAACAGCCCCTGGAGTGTTTTGTCTTTGAAAAGGCAAAATACTCTCTATGCGCTGCGGGCGATGACGGCTACTCACCGTGCGACATGGCAGGGATAGGTTCATTCATTTTCGTCTCCATAGTCCAGGTATTCCGGCCACATGGCCTTGAGCCATTTCGGTTGTTCGCGTTCGGCTTCCTTCAGCCATTGGTCGATCTGCCTGTTGATCTCGGGCAGGGCTTCCGCCCGGTTGCGGCGCTGTTCGGCAAGGACGCGTTGCAGGTTTTCCTGATAGACGGCGTACAGCTCTTCCGCCAGAGCCTTGCCCCGTTCCACGTCCAGTCCGTTGCCTGGGGCGCCCTGCTCCAGACGGGCGGCAAGGAGGGCGCATTCCGGCGCGTATACCCTGTTATCCCACAAGAACAGCGGCATCCGGCTGCCGGCAAGGGCCATGGCATAGCCTTTGGTGGGGTCTGGCTTGTCAAACAGGCCCCCCGGATGCGCGGCATCGATCGTATTGAAGGCGTACATATAGAACCATGAGGACCATACGAAGGAGCGTCCCCGCAGGGTGCATTCCCGAGACCAGGCCATGTAGGGCTCCCGGCCCTCCGGCACTCCGCTCAGGAATCTTCCGCCCAGATACAGCATTTTCATCGGCTCGCCCAGCAGCGCGCCCATCTCTTTCTTCACGCCGCTGTACATGGCGTCTCCCCAGCCGGGGCGCGTCAAGGCATCCGCCACGCGCAGCCAGAAAAAACGCGAACGGTTTCCAAAGGACGCGCGCGTCGGCTGATCGAAATACAGGCTCAAACGCAATGCGGCCAGGGGATTGCCTTTTCTGGCCTTGCGCACCAGATCCCGCAGGGGGCTCTCCAGCGCCACCGTGGCCACCACGTCCCGGATATCAAGGCCCACCTTGGGGAGGGCAAACTCCGGTTCCAAGATGATGCGGTTGGGGATGGTGGAAGGATCGAAGCGAGCGGCCTCCTCCAGCGAAAAGACCGGCGGTTCATCAAAGAAACGGCCGCTACGGTAGCATCCGTCCAGCCCGGGCGCGGGCAGAGGCGTCCCGTAATAGCTGGGAGCTTCATATTCCAGCGACGTGTCCGAACCGCAATACAGCTTCCAGACATCCGGGGCGGGGATCAAGTCGTTGGGGCGGTGCGGCAGCAGCATCTCCTCGGCTTCGGCCCGCAGGGCCGCTCTGTCCGGCAAAGAGGCCGGTGCAGGCGACGGGGCCGGGGCCGGTGGCGTAGCGGTCCCCTTGCGTGCGCAGACGGCGAAGGGGCCGTCCGCCCCGGGAAAATACCAGAGGCCCTGGCCGTCCTCCACGTTGACCACGCGGGCTTGCCGCCCGTTGTCGCTGGTTTCGGCCGCCCAGTAATTATAGAGGTCGAGCGAGGGGATGTCGCCGGGCCAGCCGGCGGCCCTGGCCGCACCGTGTCCTTCCTTCCCGTCATTCGCCACCAGTCGCAGCAGGGATTCCGCGGGCAGCTCGCTGTCCGGGAGTGCGGCGCACATCTGTTCCGCCTCCGCCCGCGAGGAGACGCGGCGCGGCAGACTGGAAAACAGAGACAGCGGCCCGTCACCAAAGGTGAAGGTGACCTCGCCCCGCAGCTCCTGGGATTTCCCCTCCGGCGTTTCCATATACAGGGTGGCTGCCACCGTCACCGTCCGGGAGCCCACGATGTCCGTAAGACACGCTGTATCACCGTGAGGGGACACACCTTGCGGGTCTCCCGACGGCCCTTGCGGGGGCAACGGCGTCCGGCCCCAGTTCAGACCGACGCGTGCGCTCCGGCTGAGTGGCTCTTCCGTTCTGCGGTTCCAGGCCGCCATGTGCTCGTCTATCCGGCATTCGTATGCCGACCAGCTGACGTATTCTCCCGTGATGGGGGTGGATCTGCCTTCCGCATCGACGAAGACCGCCGTGATGGTCGCCGTGGCCCAGCCGCCGCGGGTAAAATCCTTGTCATAGTCGCCGGAGACGAACAGGGCGATCGTCCCCGGTTTTTTTTCTTCTTCTTTCTCGCAGCCGGAAAGCGGCAGGAGCAGGATGCACAGCAGCAGGCAGAGGCTGACTGCCGTCCTGTGATGCGCTCCACCGGGAAAAGCGGGTACGCCGGCGGGGATGGGGTCATTCATTTTCGTCTCCGTGATTCGGGTATTCCGGCTGTTCGTCTCCGGCTTCCCTTTGAGCATGTTACGGCCTGTCATTTCGCGAAAAAAACGCGGTCCCTCCGCCTCTCTCGGTCGGGCGGAGCTATGCCGCCGCCTCGCGTTTTGCCTTTTCCAACGGCAAAACGCTCAGGCATGCGACCTTGCCGAAACGGCGATCAGCGCGGGGCGGACTCCGCCGCCAGTTCTTGTTCGGCCTCGCGGATAAGATCGCGGAAATCCTGTTCCATCTGCGGGGTCCAGTTGGCCCACAGGATGAAGTTGGGCTTTACTTCCCCGGGTTTGGGGTAGCGCCAGCGGAAAAGGAAGAAGATGTCATTCCACTTTTGCATACGGTATTCCTGATCCATTGCCACGTAATCGTCCCAGGTCAGCGCGCGCTTGAGCCTGATGTCCTCCTTTCGGGGGCCGGTCTTTTCGGCAAGGCCCTTTTCCACGGCCCAGATGTACATGCGGTCCCGGAGATCCTCGGTCATGTTTTTGGGCAGGAGGAGAAAGCGCAGCCAGGACATGTCCTTATCGATGTCCCGCATGAGGGCGACGCGCCAGCGGGCATAGCGCTTCAGCTTGTCGCGTTTTTTGGCCTCAAGGGCGGGGAGATGGGTCTTGATGAGGGCCTGTCCCTCTTCCTCGGCGGATCTGACCTCCTCAGGGCTGAGTTTGTCCGCATAGCCGCGCAGGATTCGGGGCTTTACGGGGCCGAAAGGCCATTTGGGGTTTCGCTGTATTCTTTCGGATACATTCTCATCATCAAAATAACGCCGGGAGATGCGGTAATGCTGCTTGAGGCCCTCATGGGCGATGAAGGCGGCATGGGCCTTGCGCAGGTCGAAGCAGGGCGCTTCAGGATCGGCATAGATGGTGTTCAGAAAAGGCAGACTGTCGATGCAGCCCATTTGCAGGCTGCGTTCGGCAAGCTGGACGGATCTGACCAGATCACGGGGGACGAGAGCCATCTTATTGCTGCCATCTTCAGCTATACCGCGAATATTCCCGAAGTAGAGGCTGCGGGCCAGATGGAGGGTGGCCTTCGGCGAGCCGCTCTGGGCGACCTCCTCCAGACGGCCCATCAAGCCGCCCTTGAACTTGCGGGAATATTCCTTGCAAGCATATTCCCTGATCCATAGGTAATCCAGAATGGCCTGTATGTGCAGGTAGGCGGCATCGGGATCCCCCAGTTTTGCGGCTCGGGCGAGCAGCTCTTCCGACTCTTTCCAGCCTTCGAGCAGGCCGATGGTTTTGAAGTCGCAAAAGGAGGAAAAATAGCCCTCAAAAGCCTTGCGGAGCAGGAGGACGCTCTCCGAGCCCCAGAGTTTGACGCTCTGGGCTTTCCAATAGGCGCGCATGCGCTCCCGTTCCGCCTGGATCTCTTCTTTCGTGGGCTGGCGGCCGGCCGGGAAGAAGGGGATGGGTTCTGCCTCCCAGCGGATGGGGGGATCTTCGGCGGCAAAGACGGAGGTGAAGAAGTCGTCATTACATTCGTCCGGCCGGTTGACGATGTGGTACAGGGCATACCACCAGGGGCTGGCCGGGAAGGCATCCACGCTAGCGCCGTAGTAGATCTGGCCGGCAAAGGGATCGGTAAGCGCGAAGGGGGGATAGAGCCTGTAGGGATCCTTTTTCTTCAGTTTGCCTTCAAGCGCATCGTCCACGGCGATAAGCCGGGTGGCGCCGTTGGCATAGGTGATTGTCGCCAGCCTGGCCTTTTGGTCGCGCATGATCTCGGAGATGTCTTCCGCTTCGGTTTTGCAGCCGGTCAGCGCAAGGCAGAGCAACAGGAGGGGCAGCCAGAGGCGCATGGCCTGCCGCAAAGGGGAGGAAAGGGGATGGACGGGCATGGGGGACCTCATTGTCTACGGTGTCGCGTTCTTTCCTGCCGGGGATGTTTCCCGCCTATCTGCATATCAACAATCTTGTCGTAAAAAAAGTGCCTGCGCGAGCGGCAGGCATCGAAGAGGCGGGGGAGGAGGGAGGAAAGCCGTACCTGCTGCCAGGCAGGCAGCTTTCAGGGCGTTTTGCTGTTGAAAAAGGGAAAACCTTCTCTGGTCGCAACTGGGCGCAAAACGCAAAAGAGGTCATACCCCCAACAGGGTATGACCTCTTGATTTCATATGGTCGGAGCGACTGGATTCGAACCAGCGACCCCCTGCTCCCAAAGCAGGTGCGCTACCAAACTGCGCCACGCTCCGTTGCAGTAGCTATAGGCGAAAGCGGCAGGCTTGGCAAGCTGTGCGCCGGGAGAGGCGCGGGCAGCCGGAAAGCGGAAAGAAAAAACCCCGCAGGGACTGCGGGGTAAATTTCTGGGGCGAAAGAAGGGGCTTGAACCCTCGGCCACCTGGGCCACAACCAGGTGCTCTACCAACTGAGCTACTTCCGCCGTGCGAGAAAGAGGTATAGCTCAGTTGGGCAGACTTGGCAAGAAAAATTTTTGCTCTGCCCGGCATCTGGATTTTTTCTAGAAAAAGCACTAGGGTGGACCCATTGGCGGACGCGGCGGGATGCCGTCCGGAGCGCACGGGGAACGTGCGGCGGAAAGCGGCCGGCACACATACGAATTTGCCTTTTTCAGCAGGAAGTTATGGATAAACTCATCATCGAGGGCGGCGTCAGGCTGCAGGGGACCATTGCCGTCAACGGCTCCAAGAACGCCGCGCTTCCCATATTGTTTGCGGCCATCCTGCTGGATGGCGCCGCCCGGCTCGAGAACGTGCCGGACCTGCGCGACATCCACACGACGCTGCACCTGCTGGATGTGCTGGGCTGCGCCTGCGACTATGCCGATCACCGCGCGGAGATCCGCCCCGGCGAGCTGCATCCTGAAGCACCGTATGATCTGGTGAAGACCATGCGGGCTTCCGTGCTGTGCCTGGGGCCGCTGCTGGCGCGCATCGGCCAGGCGCGCGTTGCGCTGCCGGGCGGTTGCGCCATCGGGGCGCGCCCCGTGGATCAGCACCTCAAGGGACTTGAGCTCATGGGCGCGCATTTTGAGCTGGCGGAAGGCTACATCATGGGGGGCTGCCGCCGCCTGCACGGCGCGCACGTCACCTTCGACATGCCCACGGTGGGCGGGACGGAGAACCTGCTCATGGCCGCCGTGCTGGCGGAAGGGGAGACCCTGCTGGAAAATGCCGCCAGAGAGCCGGAGGTCGTCGATCTGGCGCGCTTCCTGCGGGCCTGCGGCGCACAGATCGAAGGCGAAGGCAGCAGCAGCATCCGCATCCGCGGCGTGAGCTCCCTGCACGGCGCGACCTACAGCGTCATGCCCGACCGTATCGAGGCCGGCACCTTCCTTGCCGCGGCCGGGATCACGGGCGGGGACCTCCTGCTGCCCAACTGCCCGTACGAGGAGCTGGAGGCCGTCATCCTCAAGCTCAACAGCATGGGCATGGAGATCAGCCGGACGCCCGAAGGCGTGCGGGCGCGCTGCGACCAGCCCCTGCGCGGCACCGACGTCAGGACCCAGCCCTATCCGGGCTTCCCCACCGACATGCAGGCGCAGATCATGGCGCTGATGTGTCTGGCGCAAGGGGCCAGCATGGTGGAAGAGAGCATTTTTGAGAATCGTTTCATGCACGTGCAGGAACTGGCGCGCATGGGCGCGGATATCAGGATCTCCGGGCACACGGCCATGGTGCGCGGCGTGGAGCGTCTTACCGGCGCGCCGGTCATGGCCTCCGACCTGCGGGCCAGCGCCTCGCTGGTGCTGGCGGGGCTGGCGGCGCAGGGGACGACCCAGGTGCAGCGCATCTATCACCTGGACCGCGGCTACGAGCGCATCGAGGACAAGCTCGGCGCCGTGGGCGCGCGCATCCGCCGCGCGCCGGAAAACGCCTGAGCGGCGAACGTCGGCGTGGCGTGCCTGGATGCAGGCCGGCGCACGTCAAACAGCCGGGGCAAGGCCGCTTGCGGCCCGAACGGGAAATTTCCCCTTGCGCATGAGGCAGGGGGCTGAAGGAGAGAACGCGTGCGTCCGATACTCTGCATGTTGCTGCTGCTGACCGCCGTGCTGCCGCTTTCCGGCTGCGGCTACAGCGCTTATGGCCTGTATGACGACAAGCGCCTCATGGACACCATCACGGATGACAAGGGCATCGCCACGGCCATCAAGACCGACCTTTTGGACAACAGCTTCAGCCAGGGCTGGGGGACGGCGGTGTACTGCTATTACGGCCATGTCTTCCTGGTGGGCGAGGTGCCGCAGAACATGCGGGACAAGGCCGTGACCATCGCGCGCCGCCATAAGGGCGTGCGCTCCGTCACCACGCACTGGTTCTCCCCGGCCACCAGCGAGACGAGCGACCTTGTGCTCTCGGCCAAGCTGCGTACGGCGCTCATCGGCAAGGACAAGCTGAGCTCCACGCGCATCGACACGGAGGTCAATGCCGGGCGCGTCGTGCTGCTGGGCGTGGTGGAAAATGCCGCCGAACGCGGGTTGGCTCTGGATGCCGCGCGGCATGTGGAAGGCGTGACGTCCGTAAAGAGCTACCTCATGACGCCGCCCAGCGCCAAGGACGAAGGTCTGAAGCCTGTGGCCATCGACCCCGCGCCCAAGACGCAACCGGCGGCAGGCGGCAGCGCCGCTGCCCCAAAGGAACCTTCCCTCGAAGAGCGCAGTCTGTAGCAGAAAGATTTTTCCTTCCTTGTCCGAGCGGCAGCCTTTCCCCGGGGCTGCCGCTGATTTTTTTCGGCAGACGACGCTTAGGCATGAGCACCTGCGTCTGCCGGACGTCAGGGGGCCACAGATGTTCGGAGTGTTTTATCGTTGAAAAAGATAAAACGTGCGACGGCGGCACAGCGTCATCCGGACCAAACTAGAGCGAATTCGCATTGAAATTGTGTTCAATTTCCATGCTGACGCTGCCCTCACCCTACGGAAAAAGCGTGGTTTTTCCGAGTGTTCGGTTGCGGGTAGTCGCTCTCGCGACTACCAGAGCAATCCACATTTTCAATGTGGAATTGCTCTAAGAGGAAAACCGCGCTTTTTCCACGAAATGCCAGACCGTATGGTTTGGAGCGCAACGCCTTTCAAGCTGAAAATGCTCTAACTGTACAGCCCCCACCTGCCATAATGGGCGGTGCGCCCCGCGTCCCTGATTCTTTCCCTGATAAAAGCGCGCTGGGGAAGGGATGGGGGTCTTGGGGGGAAGGATGACGGGAACGCCTTTTTTCGCTTCGCTGCAAAAAGGCTGGGCCCTCCCGCGCCGGCGGCGACCGAAAGGCGGCCGGAGGCCGTGCCCGTTGCGACGAAGGAAGCTACGGGCATCGACAACAACGCGAGGGGTTCCCCTTCCCCCAAACACGCAGCGGATGCCATGCCGTCATTGCAGCAGGGTGGGGGCCATTTCCTCAGGCAGGGGGAGGCTGCCGGGCTCGGCTTGCAGCAGGCGGCTTTCCAGCGCCTGCAACAGCGGCCGCATACCTTCTCCGCGCAGGGCGGAGACGGGCAGCGCATCGGGGAAGTTGTCCAGCATCTCCGCGCGGGCCGGTACGGGGAGAGCGTCCCACTTGTTGAGCAGCAGCAGGCGGGGGATGTGGTGGAGTTCGAGCTCTTCCAGGATGGTCTCCACGGCGGAGAGCTGTTGCAGCATGTCGGGATGCGAGGCATCGGCCACGTGCAGGAGCAGGTCCGCCGATTCCAGTTCTTCCAGCGTGGCGCGGAAGGCGTCCATGAGCTCCTGCGGCAGGTTGCGGATGAAACCCACCGTGTCCGCCAGGATGATCTCCCGTTCGGCCGGGAAGCGCAGGCGGCGGGTCGTGGGGTCGAGCGTGGCGAAGAGCTTGTTCTCGGCCAGCACGTCGGAGCGGGTCAGGTTGTTGAGCAGGGTGGACTTGCCGGCATTGGTATACCCCACCAGCGCGGCCAGCGGGATGCCCCGGCGCGAGCGGCGGCCGCGGGTGAAGCTGCGCTGGCGGCGGAGCTGATCCAGCTCCTTGCGCAGGCGGGCCATGCGTTCCCGGCTGCGGCGGCGATCGGTCTCCAGCTTGGTCTCGCCGGGCCCGCGCCCGCCGATGCCGCCCATGAGGCGGTCCATAGCCCGGTTTTTCCCGGTGAGGCGAGGCAGGGTGTAGCGTAGCTGGGCCAGCTCCACCTGCAACTTGCCCGCGCGGGTCACGGCATGCTGGGCAAAGATGTCCAGGATGAGCTGGGTACGGTCCATGACCTTGCGTTCGGTGATGTCCGCCAGATTATGGAGCTGGGCCGGGGCCAGCTCGCCGTCGAAGATCAGCGAGTCCGCCTGTCCCTGCAGGGCCAGCACTTCCAGCTCGGCCATCTTGCCCTTGCCGAGGATGAACTTGGGGTTGACCTGGGCCACGCGCTGCACCATGCGTCCGGCCACTTCCAGCCCGGCCGTGCGGGCCAGTTCGGCCAGCTCGTCGAGATGCTGTTCCTGCAGCAGGCGCGGCTCCGACGAGACGGAGACCAGTATGGCGCGCGGCGCTCCGGAAGCCATCCGGGAGGCGTCGCTGCGCCGGGCCAGCTCGTCCTCCAGCGCTTCGGCCGTGGCGGCGAGCTGGGCGTCCGGCTGATCCCAGGGACGCAGGGGCGCGAGCCGGTAGGGCACGGGTTTGCCGCCGTCCGGCGAGGGCACGGGCGACGGCAGCAGGTGCGCCGTCTGCCATTGCACAGGATCGCCGGACGGGCTGACGGTCAGCACGGCCACGGCGTCCAGCCGCAGGAAGAGCATGTCCATAAGGTCTTCCTGGCTGAGGCCGTCGGGGCTGAGATGGGTGTGCAACAGGCGCAGGCCGCGCAGACGCTCCGCCCCGGAGCGGGCACGCGGCAGCTCCGGGATGAGGATGCTCCCCGGCTCGCCGACGATGACCATGTCCACGCGCCCGCGCCGGTCGATGAGCAAACCGATCTGGCGACCGATGGCGCGCGAAAGCAGGGCCAGCTCCCGCGCCTGTTCGAGCGCATAGACCGCCTCCTGCGGGAAACGCCGGTGCAGCAGGCGGTCAAGCGCACGTGTCTGGCTGGCTTTCAGCCCTTGCAGATTTCCTTCGATCCTGGCGATGGCTAGGCCCCCGGACGCAGGTAGGAGCTGATGAGGGAGTCATAGCGCGAGGTCGCCTCAAAGGCGCGCGAGGCCATCATCTGCCGGAATTCCAGGCCCACCTGCATATTGTTGGCTTCCAGCTCTTCCTGAGCGCGGGCATACCACTGGGTGCCGGGCAGCACGAGGATGCTGTGGAAGTTCTTGGCCGCGGCGCGGATCATGCAGGGGCCGCCGATGTCGATCTCCTCCACGGCCTGCTCCAGCGAGAGTTTGCGCTCCACCGCTCCGGCAAAGTCGTAGAGGTTCACGCAGATGAGGTCAAAGGGGCGTATGCCCTTTTCCGCCAGCGTGGCCAGATGTTCGGGGTTGTCCTTGTTGGCCAGGATGCCGGCGTGGATCTTGGGGTGCAGGGTCTTCACCCGGCCGCCAAGGATCTCCGGGAAACCGGTCACGGTACTGACGGCGGTCACCGGCAGCCCGGCGGCTTCCAGCGCTTTTTGCGTGCCGCCCGTGGAGACCAGCTCCACCCCGTGCGAGGAAAGGAAGCGGGCAAAATCCACCAGTCCGGTCTTGTCGGTAACGCTCAGGATGGCGCGGCGAATGGGAAGCATATCCATGGACAGACTCCTCTGCTCACAAGAATTCCCGCCCTTGGCACGGCAGCGATGCCGTCCGGCCGCTGCGGGAAAGGCGGCCGCTCGTGGCCGGCAGGCATGGGCCCGTCGGCCGGGAAACAGGCGTGCCGGCGGCGCGGCATCCCGTCCCGTGAGAGGAGTATGCCCAAAAGCGGCGCATGATGCAATGTGATTCGGTAGGGTTAGGGCCTGTGAGGCTTTTGGGGGAAGGCATGGCGACTGCGGCGCGCCTGCCGGGCCATGCGGGCGAGCCGGTTTTTTCCTGGCGGGCCTGCCTTGCGCCGGAGCGTCCAGCTTCCTATAGTGCGGGAGCACGGGAGCGGGGCCGCGGCGTCCCGGTTCGGCAGGGAGGCCTTTGGGCCGGGCATTCAAAGGAGGCGCGCATGCGTATCAAGCTTGTTTCATGGAACGTCAACGGACTACGGGCCGTCTCCGCCAAGGCGGAATGGCGCTGGTTCACGGAGAACGACGCGCAGGTGGTGGCGTTGCAGGAGACCAAGGCCCTGCCGGAGCAGCTCGCGCCGGAGGTTGCCTCGCCGCAGGGCTGGCAAAGCCACTGGGCGTCCAGTACGGTGAAGAAGGGCTATTCCGGCGTGGCGGTGTTCAGCCGCCTGACGCCGCTTGCCGTGCGCTGCGAGCTGCCGGAGCCCCAGTGGCAGGGCGAGGGGCGGCTCCTGCATCTGGAATTCGAACACTTCCATTTTTTCAACGGCTATTTCCCCAATGGCGGCGCGGAAGAACTGGACGAGAACGGCAAGCCCACCGGACGCTTCAAGCGGGTGCCGTACAAGATGGGCTTCTTCGACGCCTTCGTGCGCTACGCCGAGGCCTGCCGCAAGGAGAAGCCGGTGGTGGTCTGCGGGGATTTCAACATCGCCCATCGGCCCATAGATCTGGCCCGCCCCCGGCAGAACGAGAAGAATACCGGCTTCCTGCCGGAAGAACGCGCCTTTCTGGACAGCTTCACCGCCCTGGGCTACGTGGACACCTTCCGCCATGTGCACGGGGACGAGGCCGGGCGCTATTCGTGGTGGTCCTACAAGACGCGCGCGCGGGAAAAGAACATCGGCTGGCGCATAGATTATTTTTTCGTGTCCGAGGAACTGAGACCGGCCATTGCCGACGCCTGGATCGAGGACGGCGTCTACGGCTCGGACCACTGCCCGGTGGGGCTTGCGCTGGATGTGGGGGACTGACGGCCCGCCGCCGTGCGGAGCGGCAAGCGGCGGAAGAACGTTTTTTCGCATGGCGATGCGGAGTCGACGGCGCGTGATGAACTGCCTTCCTGCACGGTGGGGGCATCCTGAAACGGAGAGAGGGGCATGAAGACCATCGGTTTGCTTGGCGGCATGCACTGGGAAAGCACGGCGGCCTATTATCAGACCATCAACACGGTCGTGCGGGAGCAGCTCGGCGGGGTGCATTCGGCGTCCTGCCTCGTCCGCAGCGTGGATTATCACCCCATACGGCAGAGCCTTCTGGACGGCCAGTGGGGGGATGTGGGGCAGGCGCTGGCCGAGGCGGCGCGCTCACTGGAGCGCGGCGGGGCCGACTTTCTGGTGATCTGCACCAACATCATGCACAAGGTGGCCGCGCCGGTACGGGCGGCGGTGGGCATCCCCCTGCTGCATGTGGCGGACGTGGCGGCCTGCCGCCTGCGGGCCGCCGGATTTTCCCGTGTGGGCCTTGTGGGGACGCGGCAAGTCATGGAGCAGGATTTCCACCGCCAGCCGCTGGAACGTCTGGGGCTGGAGATCATCACGCCCGACGCGGAGGAACGGCGCTGGTGCCACGAGCTGATCGCGCGGGAACTCTGGTGCGGCCCCCTGCGCGAGACGGAACGGGGGACCATGCGGGAAATGCTGGCCGGCATGGCCGCGCGGGGCGCGCAAGTCATCCTGGTGGCCTGTACGGCGCTGGCCCCGCACCTGACCCATGAGGATTCCCCGGTGCCCCTGTGGGAGAGCGACGCCCTGCATGCGCACGAGGCGGCACTCGTGGGATTGGAGGAGGTCCCCCTGCCGGAGTAGGCCCTGCTGACGTTATCTGATTGGGGGAAGAGGAACCCCGCCGCCGGCGAAAAGCAGGCGGAAGGTGCAGAGCTGATTTCAGCATGTTTGCCGCCAACGTGAAAACGCCCCTGATCCGTGGACGGAAAAGGGGCGTTTCTGCCGGATGGGCCCTGCAAACGGCCCGGGCAGGCAAAGACTGCTGACGATGGACTGGCCGCCCTGAAAGGGCACTGGAAATGTCTAGTCCAACAGGCCCAGCAGGCGCGCCACGCGCTGCTCGTTGAGGCCGGAGTGCGCCTGCATCATCTGCTCGTTCTGCTGGGCGGCCTGCTCTTCGACCTGCCGCAGCGTCTGCTGCAGTTCTTCGTTGTTGAGCATGTGCGGGGTCTCCACCGGCCGCTGCGTCAGCTCAGGCGCGGCGGAAGAAGCCGTCTGCCCGGCGGAGAGCATGCTGTTCATGCGCTCCTGATGCGTGGGCATGTACGGGCCAAGGTCGTTATTGCGGAAACGAATCTGCATATCCATACGGGATCTCCTTCAGATAAGGCTCCAGAAGACGGGGCGGCAAATCACGCCGCATATTGCGATATGCAATAAACATGCCGAAATCAGAGGAATTTTCTTCCCGCCGGACAGGCTAAGGACAACCGCGACCGTGCGGCTGTCCGTGGCGGCTGCCCTGCACGGAGAATGCCCGGCGCAGCATCGGTTCGTTGCCGCTGCCTGTCCAGGGCCTGTTAACACCAATTTTACAAATAATTTCAACATATGAGACAAGAACACCATTCACGCTCCATTTGTCTTTGGGGCGAGGTCGCCTCCCGGGCTCTTCCCCGGTAAAAGCGCGCTGGGGAAGGGATGGGGGCGTGGGAGGAAGGGAAACCCCTCTCGCGCTGGCGGAGGGGTTTCCCTTCCCCCAAACAAACAGCGAATAGTGTTAACAGGCCCTTGTGGTGCACCCGCCTGCCGCAGAGGCCTCACGGAGCGTACCTGCCTTCTCTTCCTGTACGGAAAGAAAATGCGTAATCATCCTGCAGAGTAAAACGATGCAGAGACGATGATGGAGCCTTTTTCAGATGGATTTTTCCCTTCTATTTCACAATATATTTTGTTGATACGGCAGGATCTGTGTTGACGTTTTACGGTGATTCTGCCTACTTTTATCCTGATTTTTCTTTCACAATATTTGAAAAATTCCCATAATCTCTTATTATCAATGATGATTACGGAAATTTCACTGTGTGTACGTGCGAATAAGGAGAAGAGGATGAAAAAGACGGTTTTCATCACTGGCGGATCAACAGGGATCGGTAATGCCTGCGTGCGCAAGTTCCATGCCTCCGGCTGGAATGTCGCATTCATGGACGTAAATGTCGAAGCGGGGAAGAAAACGGCGGAAGAGCTGGAAGGCGTCCTTTTCTTTGCCGGGGACACGCGTAGCAAGGCTGATCTGGAACAGGCCGTGACGCGGACCCGCGAAGCCTTCGGCGGCATCGACGGGGTCGTCGCCAATGCCGGCATCCATCGCTGCAATACGCTGCTGGACATCAGCGACGAAGAACTCGACATGATGATCGACGTCAACATCCGCGGGACGGTCAATACGCTGCAGGTCGCCGTCCCCTGCCTCACGCGGGGAGGATGCGTGGTCATCAATGCCTCGGATCAGTGCTATGTGGGCAAGCCCAACAGCTTCGGCTACGGCCTGACCAAGGGGGCCATAGGTCAGATCGCCAGAAGCCTGGCCATTGACCTGGGACCACGCGGGATACGGGTCAATGCCGTCTGCGCGGGGACCATCAGGACCCCGTTGACCGAGTCCCTTTTCCAGAAGTTCGCGGACGTCACGCACGGAGGGGACGCCGGGGCCTACTGGAAAGCGGAGGCGGAGCTCTATCCGCTGGGCCGGGTGGGCGAAGCGTCGGAGGTGGCGGAGCTGATTTTCTTCCTGTCCAGCGATGCCGCAAGCTTCATGACCGGCGGATTGTATCTTGTGGACGGGGGCCTCGTGGCGAGATAGGCAGCGTTTTGCATGGGGTGCGGGCTGGCGGACGGCCGCCGCCGGTGGGGATGCGTCGACATCCGGCGGAACGCCCGACTGTCCCGCACGAAAAAAGCCCCCTGCGCAAGGGGGCTTTTTGAACGAATAAGCGGGTTTCCGTCCCGCGTGCGGAACGGCAGGGGGGTTACGCGCCCTTCTGGGCCAGCTCTTCCAGGAAGCCTTCCGGCACGTCAAAGCCGAGGCGCTGGGCCTCCTTCACCGATTCCCGCGCGGCGGCGTAATTGCCCTGTTCGAACTGGGCAAGGGCGAGATTGTTCCAGGCCGGCGCAAAGGCGGGTTCCTTGGCGATGATCTCCTTGCACAGCTTTTCGCAGACGTCCCATTCGGCCTTCATGTAATGGGCGGTGGCCAGGGCGTTGCGGGCCTGCAGGAAGTCGGGATCCCACTTGAGGGCCTTGTTCAGGGCCGCGATGGCCTTGTCCGGCTCGCCGCGCTGCAGATGCACGAAGGCGATGTTGCTCCACGGCACGGGGAACTTGGCGCGGCAGTTGGCGGCTTCTTCATTGTAACGCAGGCAGCCTTCGAGGTCGCCGCGTTCCAGGCAGATGCCGCCCAGCTGCACATAGGCTTCCGCCAGGTGCGGGGAATTGCGCACGGCGTCCAGGAAGGCGCCTTCGGCTCCCACAAAGTCACGCTTGCTCAGCAGGGCCAGCCCCAGATTGTAGTAGTGGGTGGCGCACTGGTCGTTGGCCTCGATCTCGGCCTTGAGGTCGGCGATGTATTCGTCGATGTCGTCGTAGCTTTTTTTCATGAAAGGTGGCCCTCTTTTTTCAGAAGATCGTGATACCAGAGACAGAAATCCAGGATGCCCAGATACTTCTCGTCCCGGTTGACCACGCCCAGCGCGCATTCCAGCGCGCCGCGCCCGTAGTCGTTGCTGTAGTGGCCCTTCTTGCCCGCTTCCTGGAGGAATTCGCGGACCAGCTGCTGCGTGGTGCGCTTGCTCACGTCCATGCGCAGATCCAGCGGGTCATTGGGCTTCTGGAAGGGGTCCCAGTTGTCGTAACCGATCCTGTCCACGAACTTGCGGCGGCGCGGGTTCATCTTTTCATAGATCTCGCGCTTTTGCTGTTCCTCGGCTTCGGTGAGCTTTTGCGGCGTCCCGTCACGGAAGACCGTGGCGGGGATGGAACCAAGTACGGATGGCATGGGCTAGTCCTCGCGCCTGGCCGGGCCGATGCCCAGATAGGCTTCGTCATAACGGGTCAGCAGCGCCATGGACAGCGGCACGTAGACGTCGTGCAGCTCCTTGAAGCGGCTTTCCACGGCTTCGGCGATGGCGCGGCTCAGATTGGCGAGCTGGCCCTGTATCCTGTCCAGATGGACGGTGGGGTACTTCTGCCCCTTCTCAAAGGCGGCGAAACCGCAGACGTGCCCCTCTCCGGCGATGGAGGTGGGGACGCCGTAGATGCGGCAGGTGATGGGGCGGGCGTCGTACATGAGGCAACGGTCATCGTCGCCCAGCAGGGGGCAGCGCGACTTGACGCGCGCGGCTTCGGCCATGATGTCCCCGGCGCTCTTGCCCGCCTTTTCCTCGCGGAAAAGATCGCGTTTCAGGCGGGTGAGCTGCCTGTCCGTCTCGGAGGCGCGTTCCAGGATGGCCGAGCGTTCCGGGCCATATCCGAAATGGTCCTGGAAGGCCCTGTTGATGTACATGGCTTCCACCAGCGAAAGATCAAAAAGCGCATGACAGCAGTCGCTGCAGCCTTCCTTGCAGGCGACGCACTGGGGGAACTGGGTGCGCACAGTGGCGAACACCGCATCCGCCTGCGCGCGCAGGGCCTCATATTGCTGAAAAATGGGGGTGAGATCTGGTATCATGGCGTTTCCCGGAAGGTATGCAAAATGCCGCCAGACGCGGCAGCGCCCGGCGGCACAAAGGAGAGGAGCGCAAAGCGCCCCTTACTGCCTAGTTTTCTTCCACGGTGATGGCGCTATGTTCGCACACTTCCACGCAGGATTCGCAGCCGAGGCATTCTTCGGCATTGGAAGGCTCGGACTTGCCGTCTTTCATTTCGTACACGTCCACGGGGCAGACGTCAGCGCATTCACCACAGCCCACGCACTTGTCGGTGTCAACAGTCACATTGTAGCCCATTTGATTCCTCCAGATTTGAAACGGATGTTCCAGCGTTTTTTGCGGCCCGTGGCCGCTCTGGCATGGATAGCTTCCCCTCCTGTTCCCTGTCAAGGGGCAGGCGGCATTTTTCGCCCCGCCGCCCCGCGGGGCCGTCAGGGCAAAAGACGGGCGTAATACAGGCGGCCTCCCCGCTCCACCTGCAGGAGGATCTGACTCGCAAGACGCAGCTGGCGGAAGGCCTGCAGGAGCTCCTCCTGCGAGCGCAGCGCCTTGCCGCCGATGCCGGCCAGCACGTCGCCCCGGCGCAGGAAATTGGCCGGGCCGTTCGGCTGCACGGAGGCCACCACCAGCCGTCCGCCGGAGGACTGGAGGGTGAAGCCCCAGCGGGATTCCATGATCCGCCGGGCCGTGGAATCATCGAACTCCACCGGCGCGAGCCGCAGCTCCTGCCGTCCGCCCGCCCGCTGCACCATGAGCCGCAACTGCTCGCCGGGGAGCTGGTTGCGCAGCAGGTTCAGATAATCGCCGCGGTCGTCGAGCACCACGCCGTTGATGCTCTCGATGACGTCGCCGGGTTCCAGTCCGGCGGCGGCCGCGGGCGTGCGGGCGTAGACCTCGGCAACGAGCAGGCCGCGCACCTCGCGCAGGCCCAGCGCCTGCGCCATGCGCTGATCCAGGTTCTCCACGTGCAGGCCCAGCCAGAGCGGCGCGCGCTTGCCGTGGTCCATCAGATTGTCCATGACGCGCAGGGCCTTGTGGATGGGGATGGCAAAGCCGATGCCCTCGCCCTTGGCGTGCACGGCGGTGTTGATGCCCACGAGGCGGCCTTCCAGATCCAGCAGCGGCCCGCCGCTGTTGCCGGGATTGATGGCCGCGTCCGTCTGGATAAGATCGGTGAAGAGCCCGCTCTCGCTGCGGATGGAGCGCCCCAGCGCGGAGACGACCCCGGTGGTGACCGTATGGTTGAAGCCGAAGGGGTTCCCGATGGCGATGACGGTCTCGCCGGGCAGGAGGTCGGCGGCCGTGGCCGGGCGCAGGGAGGGCAGATCATGCGGGCCCTGGATCTCCAGCACGGCGATGTCGAAATCCGGATCGGCCCCCCGCACGATGGCCGGGAATTCGCGCCCGTCCAGCAGGTTGACCGTCACCTCACCGCCCCCGGAGATGACGTGGGCATTGGTGAGCACGTAGCCGCGGCTGCCGTCCACGATGACGCCGGAGCCCAGGCTGACCCGCTTTTGCCGGCGGGAGGGCGGCATGCCGCCGTAAGGCTGGAAGCCCGGCCCGAAGAATTGTTCCAGCGGGCTCATGTAGCGCGGCCCGGCGTCGATGACGCTGGTGCTCGTGATGTTGACCACGGCGGGCGCGGCGATCTGCACTGCCCGCACCACGGGCGTCAGGCGCGGACTGCCGGGCGGGATGGTGGCGGTCGCGGCGGGCGGGGCGGCCTCCTGCGCGGCGGACGCCGCCGGGGGGCAGCTCAGGAGCAGCAGGCAGACCGGCAGCAGCACGCGTGCGCCGCTGCGGAAGATTCGCATCATATCCATGTATTCTCCTTGGGGGATCGGATGTCCCGGTTTGTCGCCTTTGCATAGCCTCTTGCGGCAGGGCCGTAAAGGGGACGCGGCCGGATGCCGGCGCTTGCGCGCCTGCCGCCAAAAGGCTAACACAGGCAAATGCACAACGAAACTTCTTCTTGTCCCCGGCTTGAGGAGATCCTTCCCGGCCTGAGGATCGTCCCTGTGGAAACGGCGGCGCTGGAGGCGGCGCAGCAGCATCTCGACCAGCTCACCAAGCCGCGCGGCAGTCTGGGGCGTCTTGAGGAGCTGGCCCGGCGTCTGGCGGCCATGCGGCCTGAAGTCCGCCCCCTGAGCGTCAGCCCGGCCATGATGCTCACCGTCGCCGGGGATCACGGCGTGACGGCGCAGGGCATCTCCCCCTGTCCCCAGATCGTGACCCGGCAGATGGCGGCCAATTTCTGTCAGGGCGGCGCGGGCGTCAACGTGCTGAGCCGCACCTCCGGCATGGATCTGCGCGTGGTGGACGCCGGTTGCGCGGGGGGCCCCTATGCGCCGCATCCGCAGCTTGTGGATCTTCGCCTCGGCGACGGCACGGCGGACATGAGCCGTGGCCCGGCCATGCCGCGTGAGACCTGCCTTGAGGGCCTGCGGCGGGGCGTCCGGCTCGTGCGCGAGCTGGCGGAGCAAGGCTATGTCTGCTTTGCCACGGGCGAGATGGGCATAGGCAACAGCACGGCCGCGGCGGCCATCAACTGCGCTCTGCTGGGCTTTGCGCCGGAGCAGGCCGTGGGCCCCGGCGCAGGGGCCGACAGCGCCATGATCGCCCACAAGGCGGACGTGGTGCGGCAGGCCCTTGCCGTCAACGGGCTTGATCCCGCCGCCCATGCCCAGGCCGATCCGCTGGCCGTGCTCGCGGCCGTGGGCGGCTTCGAGATCGTCCTCATGGCCGGCATCATGCTGGGGGCGGCCTCCTGCCGTTTGCCCGTGCTGGTGGACGGCTTCATCTGCAGCGCGGCCTATGCCGCGGCGGAACGCATCTGCCCCACGCTGGCCGATTACGCCATCCTGGCGCACGCCTCCGCCGAACCGGGCCATGTGCCCGCGGTCTCCCGCCTTGTCGCGGGCGGGCCGCTGCTGCAACTGGACATGCGCCTCGGCGAAGGCACGGGCGCGGCCGTGGCCTATCATCTGCTGCGCTGCGCCGCGGCCATCTATAATGATATGGCGACCTTCGCCAGTGCGCGGGTGTCGTCGGAGGGGTCGCTGTCATGAGGGGAGAGGCGCTGCTGCAACTTCGCGATGTCTGGCGGCGCTTTGCCGTACGGCGCGGTCTCTGGGCGGAGCGCGCCCTGCTGACGGCCGTAGCCGGTGTGGACATGAGCCTGCGGGCCGGGGAGAGCCTCGGCCTGGTGGGGGAATCCGGCTGCGGCAAGTCCACGCTGGGCCGCATGGCCTGCGGCCTGCTGCCCCCGAGCGCAGGGGAAGTGCTCTTCGACGGGCGGCCGCTGCCCCCGGCCGGGCCGCGCAGCACGGCGGCAGGGCGGGTGCAGATGGTCTTTCAGGACCCCTTTTCCTCACTCAATCCCCGCTGGCGGGTGGGCACGTCGGTGGAGGAGCCGCTGCGGCGGGACAAGAGCCTGAGCCGGGCCGAGCGCACGGCCCGTGTGGCGGACATGTTTGCCCGCGTAGGGCTGGCCGGGCTCGAACGCCGGTACCCGCACGAATTCTCCGGCGGGCAGCGGCAGCGCATCGCCGTGGCGCGCGCCCTGATCACCCGGCCGGACGTGATCGTCTGCGACGAGCCCGTCTCGGCGCTGGACGCCTCGGTACAGGCGCAGGTGCTCAATCTCCTCCGGGACGTGCAGGAGGAATTCGGCCCCGCCTATCTCTTCATTTCGCACGATCTTTCCGTGGTCAGCTTCATGTGCCCGCGTGTGGCGGTCATGTATCTGGGCCTTCTGGTGGAGGAAGGGCCGCGGGAGCGTCTGCTGCGCGCGCCCGCCCATCCGTATACGCAGGCGCTGGTGGCCGCCATGCCTACGGCGGACGGCGTGTCGCCGGTCGCTTCCTCCGTTGCCGCAGAGCTGCCCAGTCCCCTGGCTCCGCCGCCGGGCTGCGCCTTCCATCCGCGCTGCGCCCGGGCCACGGATGCCTGCCGCAGCGAGGCCCCGGACTGGCGGACGCTCGAGGAGGGCTGGCGGGTGCGCTGCCATCATCCCAGCGTCTGAGTCATTTAAATCTGTCTCCACGATTTGTTGTTTGGGGGGAAGGGGAACCCCTCCGCCGGCGCGAGAGGGGTTCCCCTTCCCCCCAAGCCCCCCATCCCTTCCCCAGCGCGCTTTTGTCAGGGGAAGGATCGGGGACGCGGGGCGCACCGTCCATCATGGCAGGCGGGGCTGTACAGTTAGAGCATTTTTAGTTTGTAAGGCATTGCGTTTCAGACCATACGGCCTGTCGTTGCGCGGAAAAAGCGTGGTTTTTCCGCGCACTTTCGGCCGGGCGGCGCTGTGCTGCCGCCTCGTATTTTACCTTTTTCAACGGCAAAACGTTCTATCGAAAAAAACCGGGCTCCGGCATATGCCGGAGCCCGGTTTTTTTTTCATGGTCTCGTTTTGGGGGGAGAAAAAGGAGTCGTCCTTCTCTGTGTGGGTTGTGCGCGACCCGTACCGGTAAAGACGGTATCCCCTGATAAAAGCGCGCTGGGGGAAGGGCGGGGGTTCCCCTCCCCCCAGAGCAAAGCTCCCCTGAACCACCGTGCTACACGATGCCGTGTTCGCCCGGCTTTTCGTATTCCGGCTTCTGCTGCTGCCGGACGTAGAGCTCCGTATCGCCCAGGGCCAGCAGGACGGCCGAGGACACGTAGATGGAGGAGGCCGTGCCCACGAACACGCCGATGAGCATGGTCAGGGCGAAGTCGTGGATGACGCCGCCGCCCAGCAGGTAGAGGGCCAGGGTGGCGATGAAGGTCGTACCGCTGGTGAGGATGGTACGCGAGAGCGTCTGGTTCACGCTGCGGTTGATGAGTTCCTCCAGCTGCTCCGTGGGGGCGGCCCGCAGGTTTTCGCGCAGGCGGTCATAGACGATGATGGTGTCGTTGAGGGAATAGCCGATGAGGGTCAGCAGGGCGGCCATGACGTTGAGGTCGATCTCCACATCAAGCAGGGAGAGCAGGCCCACGGTGATGAAGACGTCATGCAGCAGGCCCACCACGGCCCCGAGGGCGAAGTTGAGCTTGAGCACGAAGCAGACGCCCAACGTGACCGCCAGCGCGGCCAGCACAAGCCAGCCCATGCCGAGGCCGGTCATGCCCACGACGTACATGCTGCCCCAGAGGGCGGCGGCCATGATGATGCCCGCCATCCAGCGCTGTTCGAAGCGGCCGGAGATGTAGACGGCGATGAGCAGCACCGCATAGTAGAGGGCGGCCAGCGCCTTGTTGGTCAAATCGTCGCCCACCTTTGGGCCGACCACCTCGAAGCGCTGGATCTCCACGGGATTGTCGGGAAAGGCCGCGTGCAGGGCGTCCAGGATGCTGGTGCGCAGGGCGGAGGAGCTGCTGTCCTCTGCCGTGGCGACGCGCAGCAGGAACTGACGGCCGTCGTCGCCGTAGCGCTGGGTGGAGACGCCGGGCAGATCGGTGGCGGTCAGGCTTTTTTTGAGCGCCTCATCCTGTATGGGCTGGGCAAACTGCACCTGCGCCACCACGCCGCCGGCAAAGTCGATGCCGAGACGCAGGCCGTTGCCCCAGAGGGCGGAGGCCAGCCCCACCAGCAGGAGCAGGGCGGAGAGGGCATAGGCGATGTGCCGCTTGCCGATGAAGTCGATATGCGTACCGTGCTTGATGAATGCAAAGGCCATGTTCGTTCCTCCCGGCCCTAGATGCTGATGCCCTTGGGGCCGCACTTGCGCGCCCAGTATTCGAAGATGGCGCGCGACACAAAGATCGCCGTGAACATGGAGGCCAGGATGCCCAGCGACAGCGTCACCGCGAAGCCGCGGATGGGGCCTGTGCCGAACTGGTAGAGGATGATCGTGGCGATGATGGTCGTCAGGTTGGAGTCGGTGATGGAGATGGTGGCGCGCTCAAAGCCGGCCTTGACCGCGGCCAGCGGCGAGAAGCCGTGGAGCAGCTCCTCGCGTATGCGCTCGTAGATGAGCACGTTGGCGTCCACGGCCATGCCGATGGTCAGCACGATGCCCGCGATGCCGGGCAGGGTGAGGGTCGCCCCGAAGGCGGCCATGCCGGCCATGATGATGAGCATGGTGAAGATGAGCATCACGTCGGCGATGACGCCGCTCAGCCCGTAGTAGAACGCCATGAAGACCACCACGGCGGCAGCGCCCGCCACGGCGGCCTGGACGCCGCTGTCGATGGATTCCTGTCCCAGGGAGGGACCCACGGTGCGTTCTTCTTCCACGGTGACGGGGGCGGGCAGGGAGCCGGAGCGCAGCACCACGGCGAGGTCCGAGGCTTCCTGCGTGGTGAAGCTGCCGGAGATGGAGGCCCGGCCGCCGCCGATGCGCTGCTTGATGACCGGCGCGGAATACACCTTGCCGTCCAGCACGATGGCCATGCGCCGTCCCACGTTCTCGCCGGTGACGCGCTCGAAGATGTCGGCCCCGCGGCTGTTGAACGTCAGGCTGACTGCGGCCTGTCCCTGCTCAAAGGTCGGCTGGGCGTCGGCCACGTCCTCGCCGGAGAGCATGGCGTCCTTTTCCACGGCGATGAGCTGACCGGTGGTCTCCTCGCCTGTCGCGCCGCGCTCCAGCAGCGGCAGCGCCTCCACGCCGGAGGGCAGGACCGGCTTTTGGGGGTCCACATCGTCGCGCACCAGATGGAAGGAGAGGTGCGCCGTCTGACCCAGCACCTGCACGGCGCGGCGCGGATCGGAGAGGCCCGGCAGCTGCACCTGGATGCGGTAGCCCGCCTGCTTGCGGATGTCCGGTTCGGCCACGCCGAACTGGTCGATACGGTTGCGGATGGTGCGCAGGGCCTGATCCACGGCCATGTCCTTCAGGCGGTTGGCCTCGGCATCGGTGAAGCGGCCCACGAAACGGAGCTGGCCGGAATCTCCGGCCACAGGCTCGTCGAAGGCCAGCTGCGGGTAATATTTGTGCAGAAGCTCTTCCAGCTTCCGGCGGTCGTCGCCGCGCGGCAGGAGGAACTCCAGCCGGTCGCCGCCCACCACGCGCGGGCGGAGCACGACGACCTTTTCATCCTTGGCCAGGCGGCGGATGTCCTGCCCGGCCAGCGCCAGCGAATTGCTGACCGCCTGATCCACGCCCACCGCCAGGGTGAGGTGGATACCGCCCTTGAGGTCAAGGCCGAGGTTGATCTTTTTTTCCGGCAGGACAGAGTGCAGGGCCGTCCCGATGCCGGGCATGCTGGGCAGTGCGAAGGCAAGGCTCAGCAAAAAAACGACAAGAGCGACGCCGAGACGTGTACGCAATCCTATCATGGGGGTTACCTTTTGCTCAAAAATAAGGAGGCCAGGCAGCGTGGCGCGTGTCCGGCAAACAGCATCACGGCCCCGCCGCGGCGGGGCCGGATCAGAAAGAGGACAGACGGTCGCCCGTCTGGCGGTCTGCGCCTACTTGGGTTCTTCGGCCTTGCCGTTCTTGTCCAGCACGGCCCCGACGGCGCCGCGGTTCAGGCGCAATTTGGCCTCGCCGCACTCCAGCAGGATCTGTTCGTCGTCGATCTCCAAGATGCGGCCGATGAAGCCGCCGGACGTCATGATGCGGTCGCCGCGCTTGAGCTCGGAGAGCATCTGCTTGTGCGCCTTGGCGCGCTTCTGCTGCGGACGGATGAGCAGAAACCAGAAGATGGCGAACATGAGGATGAGCGGCAGGAACTGCACCAGCATGTCGGTGCCGCTGGCGGGAGCGCCGCCGGCCTGGGGCGTGCCCATGGCAAAAGCGATGGAATGGAACAAGGCGTACCTCCGAAAGGAATGTGTGGCAGCGCCGTCAGCTGGAGCTGCTCATGGTTTGCGGAACAATGGTTGTCTATCCTACCCTGCTCCCGCAAAACATGCAAGTCTCAGTTTCCGGCCGCGCAGTCACCCGGCGTGCCGGCGGGTTCATCCGCTGCCGGCGCAAGACAGCGCCGGGCGAAGTCCACGGCCAGTTCCGCCACCCGTTCCCGGCATTCGCGGTGAGTCGTGGGCAGATGCCCGCCGTGCGGGCTGCCGGTGCGTAGCAGATGGAGTTCGGCCTCCCTGCCGCCCCAGTGGCGCAGCAGGTAGGTGCTGTTCCAGGGGTGGCAGCAGACGTCATGGCGCAACTGCACGATGCTCAGCGGCGCGGTCAGCCTGCTCAGCTCCCGGCGCAGCCGCCGCTGGGCCGCTTCCAGCTCCACGAAATGCGGCAGGTAGTAGACGCTTTCCTGCCCCTGCCAGGGCGCGACGGCCCGTGCCGCCGCCGAACGCGGCAGCAGCGGCACGCAGGGTTGCAGGCGTGCCCGCCAGCGCAGGAAGCGGAATTGCGGCGCGGCGTAGAAATACGGATGCCACTTGCGAAAATAGAGGGGAACGGCCAGCGCCAGCAGCCCGGCCGGGGGCGGCAGCTCCCCCCGCGCGGCGACCACGCAGATCTCCAGCGCCAGCAGGCCGCCCAGCGAGTACCCGGCCAGCCAGACCGGCCCCTGACGGCAAAGCTCCCGGTAGCGCGCCAGAGCCGCCGCCTGCCACTGGGCATAATGGCTGTTCAGATAAGCCGACACCTCGCCGCCATGTCCCGGAAGGGGGGCATTGTCCACCACAAAGCCGTCCGCCTCCAGCGCCACGGCCAGAGGTCGCATCTCAAACGGGCTGCCCGCCAGCCCGTGCAGCAACAGACACGGCATCCTTGCTCCCGGCCCGCATTGGGGCTATATGTTCCCTTCCGCTACAGCGGACAGGAAAGATCCATGAACACATGTGATACGCTCATTTTGGCGGGGCTGCTCATCACGCAGGACGATCAGCGCCGCATCCTCGAAGACGCCGCCCTTGCCGTCCGGCAGGGGCTGGTGGCCGCCATAGGCCCGCGGGCGGAGATGACCGCCGACTGGCAACCCGTAGACGTGCTTGACTGTTCCAGCATGCTCGTTCTGCCGGGGCTCGTCAATGCGCATACCCATGCGGCCATGACCATGCTGCGCGGCCTGGCCGACGACATGCCGCTCATCGACTGGCTGACACAGCGCATCTTTCCCGTGGAGGCCGGGCTCACGCCGGAAGAGGTGCGGCTGGGCAGCCTGCTCGGCTTTGCGGAGATGCTCCGTACCGGCACCACAGCCTGCATGGACATGTATATCCATGAGGAGCAGGTGCTCGAAGCCGCCCATACCGCAGGCATCCGCTGCGTCGCCGGGGAAGGGGCCTTCCAGTTCCCCTCCGCCTGCTGCCCCGACTACCGGGCCGCACTGGAGACCACCCTGCGCCTGAGCGAACGCTGGCAGGGCAATGATCGCCTGCGGGTGGCCGTCATGCCGCACAGCGTCTACACCACGACGCCGGAGATCCTGCGGGCCTGCCGCGACCTTGCGGCCGGTCTGGCCCTGCCCCTGCATATCCACCTTGCCGAAAGCCCGGCCGAGACCGCACAATGTCTCTCCCTGCACGGCAAGCGCCCCGTGGCCCATGCCGCGGACTGCGGTCTGTTCGAGGTCCCCTGCACCGTGGCCCACCTGGTGGACGTGACGGACGAGGAAGCCGCCTTGCTCGCCCGCTGCGACGTGACGCCCGTGCACAACCCGTCGTCCAACATGAAGCTGGCCTCCGGCATCATGCCCGTCCCCCGGCTGCTCGCCGCCGGGCTGGATGTGGCCCTCGGCACCGACGGCGCCGCCAGCAACAATCAGCTCAACATGTTTGCGGAGATGCGCCAGGCCGCCCTGCTGCACAAGGTCGCCTCCGGCGATCCCACCGCGCTGCGGGCGCAGCAGGTGCTGGATATGGCCACCCGTAACGGCGCACGCGCCCTGCACGACAGCCGCCTCGGCCAGATCGCCGTGGGCCTGCCCGCCGACCTTGTGGCGCTGGATCTCGACGCGCCCAACCTCCAGCCCCTCTATCACCCCGTCTCGCACCTGGTCTACGCGGCCGGCGGGCACGAAGTGCGCCTGACCATGATCCAGGGCGAGATCGTCTATCAGGACGGCCGCTACCCCCGCTTCGACTATCCGGCCCTGCTGCAGGAGTTCCGGGCCGTCCGTCAGGCCGTGCTCCGCCGCTCCCCCGCGTAGGTCCTGTCCTGTCAACACTCTTTGCTGTTTGTTTGGGGGGAAGGGG
>DWYJ01000004.1 GCA_019118745.1 Candidatus Desulfovibrio gallistercoris
AGAATATGTTTGCTCGATTGAAAGACTGGCGCCGCATAGCCATGCGCTATGATCGCTGTGCCCATACATTCCTTTCGGCAATCCATATTGCTGCCATTGTCATTTTTTACCTTTAATGAGTCCTGACCCTACGGAAAAAGCGTGGTTTTTCCGTGTGTTCGGTTGCGGGTAGTCGCTCTCGCGACTACCAGAGCAATCCACATTTTCAATGTGGAATTGCTCTAAGGCAAACGGAGCTTGTACGAGAAATATTGATTATATATTGAGATTATTCGTAAAATTAGTAATAATAGGTTCTAGGAGCCGTGACAGGTCGATCCTGCCTGACGTGCCGGGCTGACACAAAAAATGTGCAACGATCAGGCCACTGCCGGGGGCGCATCCATGACCAAGCTCTGCTTCTCGCTGTTGCTGCTGACCGCTTTGGGCGGTTTGACCACGCTGGAACATGGGATCGACATGTTCCCGATGTTCAGACCGTCATCCGACGCGGCCCTCCTCGGAACTCTCGCGCTGCTCTATATCCCCCCCATCGTCATAGCCTTGCAGGCGGCCGCCCCCCGCAACGATCCGGCCCTTTCCCTGACGGCCTTTGGCTTCACTGCCTGCTGGTTCCTTTACTGGATTGACATGTGGGACGGCGACGCGCTTCTGCCCCTGGCTTTTATCGGCTGCCTGGCGCTGCTGTGCGGCCTGTTGTTCCACGCGGTCGTTCGCGCGTTCAGACCCGGGGACCGGCGTCTCCTTCTGCTGCTGATCCTTTTGGGCGGCATCTTCGGGATGCATCGCTTCTATGCCGGACGTCCCTTGTCCGGCCTTTACATGCTGCTGCTGGGCCCGTTCGGTCTGCTCTCCCTTGTGTTCGGCTTTGGCCTGCTCCCGCTCAGCGCGGTGACGATCTGGGTGCTGATAGACCTTGTTTTCGTTGCAAGGGGGCGCTTCAGGGACGGACAGGGCCGCCGCATCACCGGGCGGCAGGATGAAGGAAGGGACGAGAGCAACTCGCGGAGCCGCCGCAGGCTTGTGCTGCTGACCATTTTTCTGGGAGTCGTCGGGGCACACCGCTTCCTTGTCCGGCGTCCGTATACCGGGCTCTGTATGCTATGCCTGTTCCTGGTGAACGTGTACTACCTGCAGTATGGCCCGCTCCTGACGACATTTAACGGTAACGGCTGCTGGTGGCTCCTTACCTTCCCGTTGCAATTGAGCTGGCTGCTCAGCGACATCGCCGCCGTGAGCTGCGGCTGCTTCAGAGAGGGCACAAGACGCCCCGCCACCGCCTGAGCGGGGGAAAGACACGGCAGGAAGAAAGGATGCCCGCCCTCTTCTCCTCTGAGCGGCCGGGCATGAGCGCTTTGTCTTTGAAAAAGATAAAGTGCGCCAAGGGGCGTTGCCTCGTGCCCCTGACGCTTCCCCCGGCAAAAGCACGCTGGGGAAGGGATGGGGCCGTGCCTGTTAGGCGACAAAGGAGCCTTACAGGCCTCGACAGTAAGGCAAGGGGTTTCCCTTCCCCCCAAGCACGCAGCAAAGAGTGTCAACAGGCCCTAAGGGGCCGATTGAGGGGAGGGCTGGCGGGCGGCCTGGTCGGCCTTGAGCTGCCCGCAGGCGGCCTTGATGTCCTGCCCCTTGGATTTGCGGATGATGGCCGTGATGTGGCGATCCCAGAGCATTTTCTCGAAGGCCAGCACGCGTTCCGGCGTGGGAGCCTCGTAGGGGGCATTCTCGGCGGGATTGTAGACGATGAGGTTGAGCTTGCCCTTGATGTCGCTGACCACGCGCGCCAGTTCCCGCGCGTGTTCCGGGCCGTCGTTGACGCCGCCCAGCAGCAGATACTCGAAGGTGATGCGCTCCCGCGTCTTGAGCGGATAGGATTTCAGCGCGGCCAGCAGTTCATCCAGCGGCCAGCGTGCGGCCTTGGGCATGATGCGGGCCCGCAGCTCCTGGGTGGGCGCGTGCAGCGACACGGCAAGGAAGGCCAGACCGCTTTCCCCAAGCTCGCGCAGGCCCTTTTCGATGCCGCAGGTGGATACGGTGATGCGGCGCGGGGAAAAGTTGAGGCCCTTGTCGTCATTGAGGCTCTTGAGCGCCCGCATGACCTCGTGCAGGTTCAGCAAGGGCTCGCCCATGCCCATGAAGACGAGATTGCGCAGGATGGGCCAGTCCGGGCGCGTATCGCCCAGATGCGCACGGGCCACGAGGATCTGTCCCAGTATCTCGCCCATGCGCATATTGCGCTCAAAGCCCATCGTGCCGGTGCTGCAAAAGGTGCAGCCCATAGCGCACCCCACCTGCGAGGAGAGGCACTGCGTCCAGCGGCGGCTGCCGTCGCGGGATTCCGAAGGGATGAGCACCGTTTCCACTTCCGCGCCGTCCGCAAGGCGCAGGAGGAACTTGGTCGTGCCGTCGCGGCTTTCCTGCACGCGGGCCACTTCCGGCCAGTCTATGGAAGCGCAGGCGGCAAGACGCGCCCGGCAGGCCTTGGAGACATTGGTCATCTCGTCGAAGTCGCGGGCCATGCGCTGCCACAGCCATTGCCAGACCTGCACCGCACGGAAACGGGGTTCCCCCAGCTCCTGCTGCATCCAGTCCGTCAGTTCGGACAGCGTGAAGTCGAGCAGATTGACCATAGGCGGCTAGCTGCTGACCCGTCGGGCATAGGCGCGCACGAAGCGCACCGCGGAATCGTTGTCCGTGACTTCACCGGCAATCTGGGCCTGGAGGAGCGCATCACGGATGACCCCGACCAGCGGCCCGGGCGCAAGGCGCGTCTCGTTCATGATCTCATTGCCGTTGAGCAGCGGTTCGAGCATCTGCTCCGGCGTCTCGGCCCGTTCGAGGTATTTCATGTTGTGATTGAAGGCCGTGAAGTTGCCGTCACGGGCCTCCACATCGGCGCGAGCCATGGCGATGAGGCGGGGATATTCATCCAGGGCCTTGAAGCGCCGGATGCCGCGGTCGGTCATCATGAAGTGGAAGCGCATGTGGTAGCGCACCAGATGACAGAGCAGGTCCACGTCCTCGGTGGTCAGGTGCAGGCGGCGCAGGATCTTGCGCGTCACCTTGGCGCCCACGCGGTGATGCTGGTAGAAGGTCATCTCGCCGTCGAAATACTCGCCGGTGAAGAGTTTGCCCACATCATGGAACAGCATGGCCAGCGTGCCCAGCCAGTCGTAATGGAAATCCTTTTCGGGATAGTGGCGCATGCACTCCAGCGTATGTTCGAAAACGGACTGCTCTTCGCCGGTGTTGGTATTGCGTTCCACGATGCAGGCCAGCGCGGCCACTTCGGGGATGAGGCCCTGCAGGATCTGCGCGTCATAGAGCAGGCGCACGAAGCGGTGCATGGCCTCGGCCGAGACCTGCCGCCATTCGCCCATGATGTCCGCCGCAGGCACGTAGTCCAGCACGCGCGAGGCGCTGCGCACGATGGCCAGCCAGGTATTGGGCTCGATGGGCACGTCGAAATTGGCGGCGAAACGCAGGGCCCGGATAGCCAGCAGGTAGTTGTGCCGCAAGGTCTCATCCGGCAGGCCGGAAAGGCGAATGGCGCCGGATTTGACCTCCGAAAAGCCGTCATAGATGCTGCCCGTATCCTGCGGCGCGGCGCAGCCGCTCAGGCGCAGGGTCAGGCGCTCGCGAGGTTCGAGCTGGGCCGCGATGGTCGGCGTGATGCGCATGAGCGAAAGCTCGGGATGGCTGGAATCCTCCACCACCAGCGGATAGAAACGGATGGTGACGCCATCCTCCTCCAGCTGGGCCATGAGCGGCCCCTCTTCCACGGTCACGAGCGACGGGAAGAGCTTGCCGAGAACTTCGATATCCGGCTCGCAGGCGATGTCCACGGCGAAAACGTCGCTGGTCTCCAGCAGATGCTGCTGCAGGGGCGCGTTGACGATGTGGGCATCATACCCGTTGCGAAGCATGGTCGTGCAGATGGTGGTGGCTACCTTGAGCGCTTCGTGCATGGCGATCTCCTGTGGCGGCGTCAGGCGGGTGTACGATTGTTGTCGGGCCGTTTGAGCGGCTAACCAAAAAACTATACGCCAGAATGCCGCAGGCCGCAACGGTGCTTTGGCGCTGTTTCCGTTTGAAACGCTTGCGTTCCAAGCCGTACGGCCTGACGTTTCGCGAGAAAAATACGGCTTTCCCGCTCACTTTCGACAGGATGGCGCTATGCCGTCGTCACGAGCCCTCGCTTGTTCCACGGCAAAACGTCCTTCCGGCAACTCCGGTCGGCAGGCATGAAAAAACCCCGCGCCGAGGCGCGGGGTTCGAGCTTGCGAGGACGGAAAGGGCCTAGTCGCTGAAGTGACCGGCTTCCCGCTTCACGCCGATGGCGATCTTCCAGAGCAGGGAGAGCACCAGCGCGCCGATGGCGTACACGCCGAGCGCCACGGAGATCTCCATGCAGGTGGGAGCGTAATCGGTGATGGTCTCAAACATGTTGGGGGTGAAACCACCGATGAGCAGGCCGAGGCCCTTGTCGATCCAGCTGGCCACCACCAGCATGATCAGGGCAAAGGGCAGCAGGGGCCCGTTGCGCCACGCCGGCGGGATGAGGATGACCAGCGAACCCAGCGCCATGATGACGGCAGCCCACATCCAGTTGCTGACCCAGGTCACATGACCGGCATGTTCGCCGAACAGGAAGGTCATGGGATGCTGATGGCCGGGGATGCCGGAATAGAAGGCCGTGAAGATCTCCAGCAGGTAGAAGAAGACGTTGACGCACATGGCATAGGTGATGATGGTCGTCAGCGTCTTCACGGCGTCGCGGCCGGGCTCGAAGCCGGTGAGGCGGCGCACGATGAAGACCAGCAGCAGCAGGATGGCCGGACCGGAGCAGAACGCCGAGGACAGGAAGCGGGCGGCCATGATGGCGGTGAGCCAGTAATGGCGGCCGGGGATGCCGGCGTACAGGAAGGCGGTCACGGTGTGGATGGAGAACGCCCAGATGATGGACAGGTAGATGAGGGGCTTGACCCATTTGGGCGGCTCCACATCCAGACGCTCGGCTTCCAGGGTCACCCAGCCGATGATGGCGTTGAGGGTCAGGTAGCCGATGAGCACCATCATGTCATAGAACATGACGGAGTTGGGCGTGGGATGCAGCATGACGTTGAGCATGCGCTGGGGCTGGCCGAGGTCCACCAGGATGAAGAGCGAGCACATGCACACGGCGGCGATGGCCATGAATTCGCCGAAGATGATCATGCGCTTGAATTTCTTGTAGTGGTGGAAGTAGGCCGGCAGCACGAGCATGACGGCCGAGGCGGCCACACCCACGAAGTAGGTGAACTGCGAGATGTAGAGGCCCCACGAGACATCACGGCTCATGCCGGTGATGGAGAGGCCCTGCTGCAGCTGCTGCCAGTACACAAGGCCGCAGGCCCCGATGACGCAGACCAGGAAGAGCAGCCACAGATAGAAGGTCTTGGGACCGGTAAGCACTTTTTCAAGCATAGCCAGATCTCCCTAGATGAGGTAGTACACGCCGGGCTGCGTGCCGAGGTTCGGCTTGCGGCGAATGCTGTAGTTTTCGGCCAGGGCGTGCCGCACATCAGAGTTGGGATCGTCCAGATCGCCGAAGATGATCCGCCCGTTGGCCGCGGCGACGCAGGCGGGCATCTGGCCCACGGCCAGACGTTCGGCGCAGAAGGTGCACTTTTCCACAACGCCGATCATGCGGGTGGGGAAGGTGGGGTTCGGCACTTCCTTGGGCAGATGCTTGCGCGGGTCCATGAAGTTGAAGGAACGCGCGCCGTAAGGGCAACCGGCCATGCAGAAACGGCAGCCGATGCAGCGATGGTAGTCCATAGCCACGATGCCGTCGTGCATCTGGTAGGTGGCCTGCGTGGGACAGACGCGCACGCAGGGCGGATTGGTGCAGTGGTTGCACAGCAGCGGGAACATGCGCTCCTTGATGCCGGCGGTCTGGTAATCGTTGATGTCGTCCGGGAAGGCATGGTCGAACTTGTCGAGCCAGAACCATTTGATGTTCTGGTTGCTGCCTTCGATGGTGGGGACGTTATGCGCCTTGTGGCAAGCCTCGATGAGGGGCTGGTAGTCTTCCGGTCCCTTGAAGGCGCGCGTATCGATGACCATGGCCCAGCGCTTGGCCTTGAGAGCCGCGGCGCTGGCCTTGTAGCTGCTGCCGGGCATGGTGGCGGCCGCCTGAGCGGTGGAGGACAGCGCAGCCACACCACTGCTCAGCGCAAAGGCCGAAAGCCCCGCCACTTTGAGAAAGCTTCTTCTGCTCTTGTTCATTACTTCTTCCCCTCGGGAGTGATGTGGCAGGTCCAGCAGTAGGGATACACGCTGTTGGCGATGTGGCACTTTTCGCAGAAATTGGCGTAGTCGTTGTGACACTTCAGACAGGTGTTCTGGAGACTGATGGTCCATTCCTTGCCGGTGGAGGAGACATAGACGCGTTTTTCGTTGCGCAGGGCCTGATCCCGCCACTGATTGAGCAGGGCCATGTGCTCGGCGCGCATGTATTCCACAGGCTCGACGCATTCCTTTTCGTTCTTGGGCAGCACTACGTCAGGACGCTTGTAGTCGTCCTTGCCGAAGTTGAGCCAGAACGGAGAGCTGAACAGCACCGCGAAGATGACGGCGCCGACAATGACTGCTTTGGCGTTATACATGGACTACTCCTCCCCCTGCTCCGCATCGTCTTCGGGTTCATCGGGATCCACATTGGGCAGGTCTTCCTGGCGCAGGTCCATGGTGCGCTTCTGTTCGCCCTTCATCACGAGGGCGTTGCCCACCAGCTCGTGCAGGCCGCTCACGGTCACGCCCGGAGCCCAGTAGTTGGCAAGGGGGGTGAGGGTCGCACGGTCGATGGCGCAGACGCAGGCCATGTGGTTGACGTCATACTTCTGCTGCACATAGCGCAGGGCATTGCCGCGGGGCATACCGGCGCGCATGCGCAGTTCCATGATTTCCTCGGTATTCAGGCCGGAACCGGAACCGCAGCAGAAGGTCTGCTCGCGGATGGTGTTCTCCGGCATTTCCACGAAGTTGTTGCACACCGCCTTGAGGATGTAGCGGGGCTCTTCCAGCAGGCCCATGGCGCGCGCCGGGTTGCAGGAATCATGGAAGGTCGTGATGATGTGATCGTTCCGGCTCGGATCAAGGTTGAGCTTGTTGTGCCGGATGAGGTCGGCCGTGAATTCGGTGATGTGCACCATCTTGGTGGACGCCGCGTTTTCAAAGCGGGTACCGGTGATGGGCGAGGTGGGCACGTCCATCATGCAGGCCGGGGCGGGACCGTTGTAGGTGCCCATGTACTGGTTGATGACGCGCCACATGTGGCCGCATTCGCCGCCGAGGATCCACTTGGCCCCCAGGCGCTCGGCTTCGGCGTACATCTTGGCGTTCAGCTTCTTGGCCATGTTGAAGGACACGAAGGAGCCGAAGTTGCCGCCTTCCGACGCGTAGGTCGAGAAGGTGTAGTCGAGATCCAGTTCATGGAAGAGCAGCAGATAGCCCATGAAGGTGTAGATGCCCGGATCGGCGAACACGTCGCCGGAAGGCGTGATGAAGAGGATCTCGTGGCCTTTTTCGTTGAACGGGGTCTTGGGACGGATGCCGGTGATGGTCTCGCAGTCATCGGCCAACATCTCCACGATCTCCACGAAGGAGTGCGGCTGGATGCCCAGGTGGTTGCCCGTGAAGGAGCAGTTTTTCACCGGATCCATGATCCAGTGCGTGCCGAGGCCCACTTCATGCAGCAGTTCGCGCACGATGGCCGTGATTTCGGCCGTGTCGATGCCGTAGGGGCAGAAGAGGGAGCAGCGGCGGCACTCGGTGCACTGGTAGGCGTAGTAGAAGAGTTCCTTCACTACGTTCTTGTCCCAGCCGCGAGCGCCCACGCTGGCGCCGAGCAGCTTGCCCAGCATGGTGTAGTCCCGGCGATAGAGGGAGCGCAGCAGTTCCGCGCGCAGCACCGGCATGTTCTTGGGGTCGTTGGTGCCCAGGAAAAAGTGGCACTTGTCGGCGCAGGCGCCGCAGCGCACGCAGATGTCCATGAAGAGCTTGAGGGAACGGTGCTTTTCGAGCCGCTCCTCAAAGGCGTCACAGAGGATCTTTTCCCAGTTGGCGGGCAGGTTCCAGTCCTCGGCGGCCGGGTCCCACTCATGCGGATGAGGCATGTGCAGGCGCTCCATGGTCTCGACCTTGGCCGGATAGCAGAAGCTGCCCGGCGCGAATTCCGGCTTTACGTCAAGCCAGCTGCCAGCGGGAAAGTCCTTGCGGCTGGCCATGAGTTCGTGTGGCGTAGGCAATTTAGCCATGATGTAAACTCCTTACTCAGCGGCCTTTTCGGGTTGCTTTTCCAGCGGCAGGCCGGCATCGGCCATGAACTCGCGATACTCATCCTCGTACTCGGCATAGGTGAAGAACTGCTTCGGAGGATTCCAGGGGTTGACGTGGCGCACGCGGCGCGTGTCGTTGGGCACGTTGCGCGTGGGGCTGAAGAAGATGCCCGGCATGTGCATGAGTTTGGAGAAGGGGAAATACAGGAGCAGCACGCTCACGAAGGTCAGGTGCACCACGAAGAGCGCCGGCAGGCCTTCCGTGCTCACGGGCGAGAGATGCGCAAGGCCCATGATGAAGACCTTGACGGAGGCGATGTCGGCCTTGTCGAAGTAGCGCATGCACAGACCCGTGGCCACGATGCAGATGAGCAGCAGCAGCGGGAAGTAGTCGTTGAGCAGCGAGATGTAGCGCACGCGCTCGTTGACCAGGCGGCGGGTCAGCAGGAAGAGCAGAGCCACCAGCAGCAGGCCGCCGCTCACGTAGAAGCGCGGCACGCCCACCTGCATGAGGCCGTCGAGCGTCTCGATGAAGGTGATGCAGGCCGGCACCGGATCCATGAAGAAGCGGAAATGCCGGATGAAGACCACCAGGAAGCAGTAGTGGAACAGCAGGGCGAACACCCACAGCCACTTGGAGGAATAATAGACGACGCGGGGTCCCTTGTTGACCGGGTCGTTCAACAGGACTTCAGCATGCGTGTTGCGGAAAAGAGACCGGAAGGTCAGCACTTCCAGCAGCATGCGGACGACCGTCTGACCCTTGGTACAGGGGCAGTCCCATTTTTCCTGCTTGATGAAATCCAGGGAAGCTTCCTGGCCGCCCGTCGTGGGGATGCGGAACGGCACGGGCGATTTTGCCCAATACACCATGCGCCTGATGACGCCCACTACAAAGATGATTACCGCCACATAGGGCAGCACCACGCTGAACAGGAAAGCAAGCCCGCCGGCCGCTCCCGCCCAGGCGATGCACCCGATGAGCGCCACCATCGCCATCGCTGCGATCATTCCCTACCTCGCTTGGAAATGTGTTAGCTTTTGCCCGAAACCGGGCTGCCATCCACCGTCTGCGCCCAGCGCACGACCTGTGCGTACTGGGAGCGGATCTCGGTGATGCGCGATTCGGCCAGCGTCTCGCGCGCCTCCGTATACATATCAAAGGCCAGCAGCACGATGCTGTCCAGCCGTGATTCCGCGTTCAGATAGGCCGCGCGGGCCTTGTCGCCCGCGCAGAGCGGCAAAAGCAGCTCACGCATGATGGGCTTGAGCAGGAAGAACACCCCGATGGCCTGGCTGGGGGTCATCTTCTGCACGGCCCGCAACCGCACGAAACGGTCGATGGCCTGCCGCACCGTCACCGGATCGGTGTCCTCGCCGGACACGGCGTCGAAAAGACGCCCCGCCGCCTCATGCGTCATATCCCCCACAGGGTTGGTGAAGGGGTCTTTCCTCGTCCTGAGAAATCCCGTCGTTTCAAGCGGATAGGTCTCATATACGGCCTCTATCCACTTGTTAACCACCGCATCTTTCTGCGGGCGGAAAATATCGTGAATCTTCATGGGACCAACTTTTCACAAGCTAGAGTCAAAAGGCGTTTAGATATACGAGACAAGCACATGTCGCGTCAAGCCCTGCCCTGAACGGGCAGAGCGCGACGCGCAGAAAAATCCACGGCCCGGGGGCCTGTCTTATTCAGGGCAGGGGACCTGCCCGCCGCAGCTGCCGGCTACGGGATCATCAAAGAGGCTTGGGGTCTCGAACGATCCTCCCGCGGCATTGCCCCGCGGGGTCAGGCCGCCGGTCACAGGCTCCAGCGGCAGCGAAGAGGCGGACGGACGCGGCGCGGCGTCCTGCGCGGGCGCTTCCTCCTGCCGGGCGGCAGCCTGCCGCCGGGTCTTGTTCTCCGCTTTGGGCACGAGCATGGACGGCAGTCCGTGGTATTCGATGAAGGGCACCGACTGCGAGCCGGAAAGGTAGACATGCGCCTTGTTGCGCAGCAGCCGCAGCCGCAGCCAGAGCATATCCGGGGAGATGGCGGCAAGCCCGCCGGGATTCTCCGCCTTTTTCGCCGCTTCCAGCGCGTCTTTCATATTCTGCCCGCGGTCCAGGGCCTCGCGCATGGCGGCGACCATGTACACGTCGTCCGGCGTTTCCGCCACGGGATAGAAGGCCACGCTCACATTGCCCGACAGGGCGTCGATGGCCTGAGCGCAGGCCGCGCAGGAGGGCGAGTAGAACACCCGTACCGAGGGGCTGCCGCTGGGGTCGCTGATGCTCCAGACAGAGGCGGCAAGGCGGGCCGAGGCCCCGGCATTGATGAGGAAAAGCACAAGCCAGCACAGCACGAGGATGGAGCGGCGGCCCGTGTGTCCCTTGCCCTGGGGGTCCATGTCCGCCCGCCGGAAGCAGGTGTACACCCCGGCAAAGAAGATGGCCGCGCCCAGACAGCTGATGCACGGGGCCGTGGCGGCCATGAGCAGCAGGAGCAGGATGTCGCCCGCCAGAGCGAGACCGGCGATGACGCGCCCCACCCGGGCCGCGCCCACCAGGGCCAGCAGGGCCAGCACGGCAAAGGTCACGGCCCCGATCCACCAGAGGGAAACGCCGCCGAGGTTGGCATCCTGGTACAGACTGCACCCCTCGGTCACGCAGACGTTGACGTCGTTGCCGAAGGCCGTCCAGACGCAGTAGGCTACCGCCACAAGGGCGAGGCAGAGTGTGCCGCTCAGCACGCCATGCGAATTCTTCATGAGATCCTGCCGGGTCACGCCGCAAGGGCGTGCAGTGAATTTTTTTATTCATAGGCCATTACGCCGCCTTCGTAAAGCCTTCTCTTCCGTCCGGGGTTGTGCTATCGGGGACGAGCCGCCATGAGGCGGCTTTCGGGAGGCCGGACATGTCATTTGGATGGATGGTTTTTGCGTACGCGGCGTTCGCGGTATTTGCGGCGGGCATCATCCGCGGGGCCACCGGTTTCGGCTTCTCCATGCTGGCGCTGGTGCTGCTGACCTTCGTGCTGCCCCCGGCGCAAGTGGTGCCGCTGCTCCTGCTCTGGGAGATCTTCGCCAGCGCCGGACACGCCCCCTTCGTCTGGCGGCAATGCGACTGGAAGGTCACCGGCCTGCTCCTGCTGGGCGTCGTGCCCCTGACGCCCGTGGGCATGGCTCTGCTCATCCACGTGCCGGCGCAGGCCATGACCATCGGCGTCAATGCGCTGGTGCTCGTCCTGACCCTTGTGCTGCTGTCCGGCGTCAAGCCGTCGCGCCCGCTGGGGCCGCTCGGCATCGTCGGGGTGGGCGCGGCCACGGGCTTCGTCAACGGCGCGTCTTCCAACGGGGGGCCGCCGGTCGTGCTGTTCATGCTGGTCACCCTGCCAGCCGAGGCGGCACGGGCCACGCTCATCGTCTTCTTCCTGGCGCTGGACGTGCTGACGTCGGGCTTTTTCATCCACTCCGGCCTCATGTCCCGGCAAAGCCTCATCGACGCCCTCGTGGTGCTGCCCTTCATGTGGCTGGGCATGTGGCTTGGTACGCGCTGGTTCCACAGCGTGGATGAAGCGCAGTTCAAGCGCTATGTACTGCTTTTCCTCATACTGGTTTCCGTGGTCGGCATGGGCCGCGCCCTGCTGCGCTAGCCCTGCCGCGGACGCTCTTTCCAAGGAGATACGACATGAAGCTGCTCACTCTGGCGCTCAGCCTCTGCGCCCTGCTTGCCGCCGGCTGCGGCGGAGCCAACACCGCCCGCCTGCCTGACGGCACGGAGGGCTATTCCGTCAACTGCAACGGCATGGATAACGACTGGGCCGAATGCTACAACAAGGCCGCCGACATGTGCGACGGCGGCAAGTATCAGATCATGTCCCAGAACACCTCCGCCGTGGGAGAAACGCCCATGCGCAACCTGATCATCAAGTGCGAATGACCAGCTCCGCCAACTGCGGACGGTCTGCCGCCTGACGGGCAAAACGCTCACGCGGCCGTCGGCACGACGCTGCAAAAAAAGCCCGCACACGTCCCGCGCATCTTCGCGCGGCTGCCGTGTGCGGGCTTGCCATTTCGATCCGGGGGGACCCGGCCCTCTCAGGACATTTCCCGTTTGGAAGGCTTTGCCTTCCCCACCATGCGGCCGTCGTTGGGTGGGCGGCCTGTCGTTGGGTGGAAAACGCGGTCTTCCGCTCACTTTTGGCCGGGTGGCGCAGTGTCTCCGCCTCGCCCTAGATGACCTTGTTCAGCGCGTATTCGATGATGCCTTCCGCGCCGGCCTGACGCAGCCGGGGGATCAGATCGCGCACCACGTCGATGTTGACCACCGTTTCCACGGAGAGCCACTTTTCGTTCTGGAGCGGAGAGACCGTGGGGGAGTTGAGGGAGGGCAGCATCTTGAGGATGGCGTCAAGGCGGTCCGCAGGCGCGTTCATCTTGATGGCCACCAGATTTTCCGCCCGCAGGGCCCCCTGCAGCAGCAGGTCGATCTGGTCGATCTTGGCACGCTTGCGCGGGTCGGCCCAGGCGTCACAATTGGCGATGAGCACGGGATAGGAGCTCATGACCTCGTCGATGATCCGCAGGCCGTGCGCCCGGATGGTGGTGCCGGTCTCCGTCACTTCCACGATGCCGTCGGCCAGACCTTCCACCACCTTGGCCTCGGTGGCGCCCCAGGAGTAAAAGATGTTCACGTCGATGCCCAGACCGGCAAAATACTTGCGCGTCAGGCCCTGCAACTCCGTGGCGATGCGCTTGCCCGCCAGGTCCTGCGGCTTCTGGTACGGCGAGTCCCCGGCCACGGCGAGCACCCAGCGGCAGGGGCGGCAGGAAGTTTTGGAATAGGCCAGTTCGGAGATGATCTGCACGTCCTTGTCGTGTTCCACCTCATGCAGCCAGTCCAGCCCGACGATGCCCACATCGAGGATGCCTGCAGCGACGTAGCCGCCGATCTCCTGCACCCGGCAGAGCGAGGCGCTGATCTCGGGGTCATTGATCTCGGGGAAGTAGTTGCGCGTGTGCTTGCGGATCTTCCAGCCTGCACGGTCAAAGAGGTTGATGGTGGCTTCTTCCAGCGAGCCCTTGGGGACGCCCAGTTTGATGATGGGTTGTGCGTTCATGCGTAAGCTCCGGGCGCGATGCGCCCTAGTGTTAAGCGTGCGGAGCGTTCGGACGTATCAGCGGCCGTAGACGCTTTGGGGATCGAATACCACGGGGGAACAGTCCGCGACCTCGCCGTCCTTCCACTCCCGGTAAAAGCAGGAGCGGTGCCCCGTATGGCAGGCTGCGCCGCCGATCTGCTCGATGCGCAGCAGGATGGTGTCGTTATCGCAGTCCAGCCGGATGCTGCGGACTTTCTGCACATGGCCGGACGTCCCCCCCTTGTGCCAGAGCTCGCCACGGCTGCGGCTCCAGTAATGGGCCTCGCCCGTGGCAAGCGTGCGCTGCCAGGCCTCCTCATTCATGTAGGCCAGCATGAGCACTTCCCCGGTCGCCGCATCCTGGGCGATGGCCGGTACGAGCCCCTTGCTGAAATCAGGGCAAAACGCCGTGGACATAGATGATTCTCCTTATGGAAAGACTCACGCCCGCCGGGATCAGGACAACGAGAACTCGACGGCCGCGGACATCTGCACGCTAGCCAGAAATGCGCGCGGACGCAAGAGAACGGACGCGCCATCTTCCCGCCGTTTTCGTGAAGGTCGTGTGACGCGTCCTGCCCCTGCCTGCCGGCACGCTTTGCTGCTTGCCGGGGGGAGGGGCCCCTCGTCTGCTGTCGATGCCTGCTGACAGTACGGCCTGGTTACTTTGGGGGGAAGGGGACCCCCTCCCTCAGAACATTTTCCGTTCGCAACGCTTTGCGTTTAAAACCATATGCCCTGTGGTTTCGCGGGAAAAAGCGCTTTTTCCGCTCGCTTGGGCCGGGCGAGGCTGTGCTTTCTCTGCACCAATGGCAAAGGCCTTACAGCAAACAGCCGGCCTGCTGGGAAATCTCAGCAGACCGGCTGTATTCTGGTCATACATGCTTTCGTGCGGAGCAAAGGGCCGTTGCCCACAGGGCCGAAAGACCCGTCCGCCCGCGCACGCTACTTCTTGGCATAGACGCTGGGTATGCGCCGGGGCGGCAGGCCGCTGAGGCGCGGCTTGTCCGCCGGAGCGGCCGCTTCCGCCGCAGCCGCATCAGCTGCCGGAGGCTCAGGCCGTGCCACGGGCCGCCCCATCTGCTGGGCGGCAAGGGGCTGCGTGGCCACGGGCTCCGCAGCGGGAGCCGCCGCAGGGGCAGAAGCCGCGGCGGGAGCGCCCTCCCCTGCCGTTTCCATCCGCATGGCATTGCGCCCATAGGCGGCCTGCGCCATAGCCCTGGGCATATGCCCGGCAGCCGAAAGACCGGGCATGGCCTGCGGCACGGCCTTGCGCTGCTGCAGAGAGACGGCGGGCTTCATGCGCGCGGAGATCTCGGCCACGGCCTGCTTGGCTTCCGGCTTGTCGATGATCTGGGCATACGCGCTGCGCAGACCTGACAAGATCTGGGAAACACTGTCCAGCCGCTCGACGCTCATCTTGAGGTTGGCTTCGAGCAGACGCGCCGTGCAAAGAAAATACAGGTTGCTGAGATTGACCGCCAAGTCCCCTCCCCGCTCCATGTTGAGCGAGGAGGAGAGTTCGTTGACGATGTCGATGACTTTGGAAATAAGGATGCCCTTGGCGGCATAATCCTTTTCCAGCATCTTTTCGCGGGCCTGCTGCAGGAACTTCAGCGCCCCGTCATAGAGCATCAGCAAAAGACGCCCCTGATCGGCGGTGCCGACGTTGGTCTGCATGTAGGCCTGTGTAGCGCGAGTATTCATCTGTTCTGTTCCTTCGAAACGCCAGTCCGCTAATTACCGCTCAACTGCTTGAGTTGACTCTCAAGGGAAGTCTGCGTCTTGTTGTACTGGGCAAGCAGGGTCTCCAGTCGGGCAAAGGCCGCCTTCTGCCGCTCTTCCCAGAGCGCGATACGGTCCTTTTCCCGGTCGATCTTGTCCTGGATGTTCTCCATGATGGTCTTGTAGTTGTCCTGCAAGATCATCAGGGCGCCGTTCTGCGACTTGACGGATAGCGAGTCCTCATCGACCGTCTGACCGGTATCCTGCCAGGTCAATTCCGCCTTGAGGAAGTTGTCCACCGTATCCAGCAGACCGTACTTGATGCGCACCTGACCTTCATGCTTGCCCGGCGACAAATCGTCGATGATGATGGACAGACCGCGGGCATCCCCGGAAGCGCAGGAGTAATAGTTGCTGCCCATGCTGGGGTCGTTGTTGGCCTTGACGCCGTTGATGTAGACCTCAAGAATGTTCCCGGCGGCGTCCACTTCGTAGCTGACGTCGTAGATGCCGGCCTGGGTGATGCCCTGCACGCTGCTGGCGTAGCGGAAAGCGTTGGTGGTGGACGTACCCGGCGTGCTCGGCCCGCAGAAGAAGTCCACCACGGCTTCCATGTTTTCGGACATCATCTTGTTGTAGTTTTCCTGGTCCAGATCCGAGAGCGACTCGATGGAAGAGGACGGCGCGATGACCAGCAGACCGTAGGTATCGCTGGTCTGGTTGGTATCGGTCTTGATGCCCATATTGGCCAGGTTGGCCAGCAGGTCGCCGGACAGGATGTCGTCCGCCGAGGTACGGCCCTGATAACCGGCGGGCGTGCCGCTCAACGCCGACTTGAAGCGTGAATTGAACAACTGCACGCCGTAGTTGCCCTGCAAAAGACCGCCCTTCTGCGAGGTCAACTGAGACATGCTGTAGTTGTCGTCTTCCGGGTCCGTGGACGTCGTTTCCGCGTTTTCATCAAACTTGGTGAAGGTCTGCACCGTCAGCAGCAGACTGTTCACGGCATCCAGGAAGGTTTGCACGCTTTCCTGCAGGGCCTCCACGTCCGTATTGATGTTGATGGTGGCTTCACCAACGCCCTGGACGTTGATCGTCACCCCTTCGATGACGTCCGAGATCGAGTTGGACTCGCTCTCCAGCTCCATAGGCCAGTTATCCACCGTATAGATGGCGTTGGCGGACTGCTTGATGTTCCAGTTGTCCGAATCCGTGATCTGACCGGTGATGCCGGGCCCCTTCAGGGACACGATGTCCTTGACGACCAGCTTGCCGTCCACGATGGAAGCGTCCAGCCCCTGATTCTTCAGCTCGTCCACCACATTCTGCATGGTGGAGCCGCTGGGCAGCGTGAACTTCACTTCCGTGCCGTCATTCTTCACCGCGGTGTATTCGAGATCCGGCGGCGTTTCCAGCAGGTTCTCGCCGCCCCCGGCCCCAGCCGGTTCCGGCGCGATGGTGCTGTTGTCGATGGTCATATCGGCGTTGACCGTGGCACTGTAGCCCTGATGGTCCACATAGCCCTGCGTCAGAGCCATACCGCGCACGCCGTCGAGCTTGAGGATCTCGTTGCCCTCCGAGTCCGTACTGGGCGTAACCGTCACGCCCTGACCGCCGAGCTGCGTCTTGACCTCGTTGAGCAGATCCTGATTGGTCTTGTCGCTGCTGATGGTGACGGTCTTGGTGCTGCCGTCGGCCATGGTGAAGGTATAGACCAGATTCTTCGGCGGATCGGCGTCGCTCAGCTTTTCGCCCAGCTTGTCCTTGCTGAAGGTCAGGGTCGTGTCGAAGACCGTGGTCGCCCCGCCCGTATAGTCCACGGAGGAACCGCTGGCGGGCGTCTGTTCCACGGAGATGCCGGCGGGCATGCTGCCGCCGCCGGAGGGCGTGATGCTCTCCACGCCGGAAAGCCCCATGTACCAGCGGCCGTCATCCGCCATGGACATATTGGCCGTGTTGCCCGTGGCCTGAGCCAGGGTGGCCAGAAATTCCTCGCGGGTCGCATTGTCCTTGACCGTGATGGAGATGGTGCTCTTGTAGCCGAGCCCCTTGTCCACCACGACGTCGAAGGTCAGATCCTGCCCGGTACCGCCCTCGACCAGCGGCTTGGACATCTCCTCCTGCGTCCCGGCATAGACCTTGACGCTGGGGGGCACGTCGGCTTCTTCCGAGCTCAGGCGGCGCTTGAAGGACTGCACGCCGTCCAGCTTCAGATTGCCGGTGGCGGGGTCAACACTGGCGATCTTGCGCCCCGTCTGGGAGTTGATGGCGTCCACCAGGTCATTCAGCGAGGAGTTCCCCTTGATGGTGATGCTCTTCTTCGTGCCGTTGTCGTAGACGAGGTCAAAGACGAAGTCGCTGGGATTGGTGAGGCTCTCGCTGAGATCCACTTCCTTGCTGGTGGACCAGGAGGAACTCGTCCCCGCCGCGGACATGCCTTCAAGGGCGCAGTCGTAGATGACGAGATTGTTCTTTTCCCCGGTATCCTTGCCGGCCACCTGGAAGAGGTAGCCGCCGCTCGTCTTCACCGTGCTGACGGTGATGCCCGGATTGTCCTTGGAGTTGTTCACCAGATTCACGAAGGAATCCAGCGTGGTATTGGGCGGAATGGAAATGGACACCGTCTTGCCGCCGTAGGTGAACTTGAAGTCCACCGCCTGGTCGGTCTTGTTGATGATGTCGTTCTTGGAAGAGAAGACATGCTTGTTCGCCCAGACGGAGTTGCTGGCCACCTGCTTCACGTTGATGGTGTGCTGCATGTTCTGGGCGTTGGAGTTGGCCGTGCCCGTCACCACGCCGTCATCGGAGCTGGTCACCAGCTTGGAGACGAAGTTGTTGCGGTTCTTGAGGCCCGCGATCTGGCTCTTGGTGCTCTGGGCGGCCTCGATGATCTTGCCGAAGGCCTGATAGCGCAGGTTCCAGTCGTCCTGCCACGCCTGAAGGCGATTGAGCTGGATGGATTCGATCTGCTTGAGCTGTTCCAGGGTCTGGGTCCAGTCGGTACCCGAACCACTCAAACCGGAATAATATATGGAGCCGGCAATGGAGTTGGCCATGGCAACCTCGCTTGATATACGTATAGTGACGATGCGCGTTCTTTAGAGCATTTTCCGTCTGGAACGCTTCGCGCTCCAAACCATACGGCCTGTCGCATCACGGAAAAACGCGTTTTCCCGCTCACTCCAGACCGTGCGACGCTGTGCCGCCGCCTCGCATTTTGCCTTTTTCAGAGACAAAATGCTCTGGGAAATACTTTCCCACAAGACATGCTTGCAAAAACCACGCCAAGCAAAGCATCTCCAAACAGCGCAGAGACGCTCTCGCCGCATATCTTTTTGTACTTAACGGCGAACTTCGGCAGATATTTAGGGCTTGTCCGGCCAGGCGGCCAGAAGGGCCCCAAGCGCCCTGCCCCGGTGGCTGCGGCCCATCTTCTCTTCGCGCGTGAGTTCCGCCGCGCTCCGGCCCAGTTCGGCATCCCAGAACACGGGGTCGTAGCCGAAGCCGTTCTCTCCGCGGGGAGCCGTGAGGAGACGTCCTTCCCAGGCGCCGCGCACGGTCCACTCCCGACCGCCCAGGCTCGGCGGGAAGACCACGGCCATGCAGCAGACGAAACGGCAGCCGCGTTCCGCTTCGGGCACGTCGCGCAGCACATGCAGCAGCTTGCGGATGTTGCGCGCGTCCCGGCTCTCTCCGGCAAGAAATTCCCAGTCATCGGCGTAACGGGCCGAATGGATGCCGGGCGCGCCGTGCAGGGCGTCCGTCTCCAGTCCGGAATCGTCGGCGATGCTCACCAGTCCGGTATGGGCGGCCACGACCCGCGCCTTGATGAGGGCGTTGGCCTCGAAGCTGTCGCCATCCTCCACGATCTCCCCGATCTCCGGGAAGCTGTCCAGCCCGAGCGCTTCCACCCCAAGAGCGGCCAGGGGCTCCGCCAGTTCCCGGACCTTGCCGGCATTGCTGGTGGCCAGGACCACCTTGTCGCCTGTCGCCATAGTTCTCCTCCCCGATCAGGACGGCGTCCTGTGCGTTTGCAGGGTGGCCGTCACGATGCCGCCCACGATGAGCAGGCCGCCCACCACCTGGGCCGGGCTCACCGCCTCGCCCAGCACGATCCATGCGGCCAGCGCCGCATAGAGCGGCAGGGAATAGTACACGATGCCGGCCCGCACCGGCCCGATGCCGGCGATGGCCCGCGTCCAGAGACTGAAGGAGATGAAGGAGCAGCCTATGCCGGCATAGAGCACGCCGGTGAGCACCTCGCCGCTCCAGGTCACGGGCGGCAGCAGCCACATCTCCCCGATGACCATCGGCAGGCAGAGCAGGCTCCCCAGGCCGAAGGTGGCGGCGCTGAAGCCCAGCGTGGACAGGCCGGCCGGGCGCGAGCGGATGAAGAGCGAATAGAGCCCGAAGCTCAGCGCCCCGCCCAGCGACCACAGGTCGCCGCTGGCGAAACTCAGCGAGGCCAGCCGCTGCCAGTCCCCCCGGCTGACCAGCACCACGATGCCCGCCATGACCACGCACATGCCGCCCAGACGGCGCGGGCTGATGGGCTCGCCGTAGATGATGCGGGAAAGCAGGAGGATGATGACCGGGGCCGTGGGCGCGATGAGGGCCATGTTCAGGCTGGGTGTGGTCTGCCCGGCCTTGTAGAAAAAGGTGTTCATGAGCGATACGCCCAGCAGCGACATGAGCGTCACATAGCGCCAGTGCCGCCGCAGGAGGGGGAAGTCCTGCCGGAGGTTTCGCCAGGCGAAGGGCAGACACACGACAAAGGCGATGGCCCAGCGCCAGAAATTGCACTGCCACGGCGGGATCATGTCCGCCACGGCCCGCGCCACCACGAAGTTGCCCGACCAGATGATGGTAGCCAGCAGCGCCATGCCGTATCCGGCCGCCGTTTCCCGCATGATGCCTCTCCTTTTCCGTCCGCGGCGCGTGCCGCTCCTCACGGCAGGGCCCCGCCGCTGTGCGCTCTTCCACCGCGTTCGCGGCCCTGCCGCCGGAAAGCGCCCAGACGGCGGCAGGACAGAATTTTCTGAACCTAGCCGCAGGCGGTCGCCGGAGTCAATGCCTCTCCTGCCGGAGCGGCCCGGCCACGCAGCCGCGGCAGGCTGCCCTTCCCTTTTGACGGGGAAGCGGCTAGGCTCCCCGGGGGCCGGTCTCTGCCGTGCGGCCGCCCCTTTTTGTTGACGGCACGGCCTTCCTGGAGCTTGCATGAATATGATCCTGACATCTCCCGCGCGTCTTGCGCGGTGTTGCTTCCTGAGCCTGACGCTGACCCTGCTGCCCGCCGCTGCCGCCCTGAGCGCCTCCCCGGCAAAAACGGCCGCCGCCCCGGCCGCCGCACAGGCGCAGGACAAGGCCGACGGCCCCGCCGTCGCTGCCGAGCCCTCGCCCGAAGCGCAAAAACTGGCCGCCGAACAGGGCAAGACCCTGCAAGCCGTGCAAAAGGCGCTGGATGCGGGCAACCACGCGCAGGCCGTGGAGCTGGTGAAGCCGCTGGCCGAGGCCGAGAACCCGGAAGCCCTCTACGTGCTGGGGGAACTGACCATGCAGGGCAAGGGCGTCAAGCGCAACGTGAAACAGGGGGCCATCCTCCTGAAAAAGGCGGCCGACAAGGGCGAGATGCGCGCCCAGAACGCCTTTGCCACGGCGCTCTGCACCGGCAACGGCGTCAAGCGCAACTTCAGGGAGGCCGCCCGCTGGTACCGCAAGGCCGCCGAACAGGGGCTGGCCGAAGCGCAGTTCGCGCTGGGCTACCTCTATGCGCACGGACGCGGCGTCCCCAAGCGGGAAAACGACGCCATCGACTGGTACGGCCGGGCCGCCAATCAGGGACTGGCCGAAGCGCAGTACACCCTGGGCTGGACCTACCTCAACGCCAAGGGCAGCAATCAGAGCGACACCAAGGCGGCGCACTGGTTCGAGCGGGCCGCGGAGCAGGACCACGTCAAAGCCATGAACAACCTGGCCTTCATGTATGCCGAGGGCCGCGGCTTCGCGCAGGACAACGCCCGCGCCGTGGAATGGTATACGCGGGCGGCCGAGGCGGGCTATGCCGAAGCGCAGTACAATCTGGGCTTCATGTACGAACAGGGCCGCGGCGTGGCGCAGGATTACGCCAAGGCCGTGGAATGGTACCGCAAGGCGGCGGACAACGGCGAGGCGGCCGCCATGTACAGCCTGGGGCTCATGTACGATCAGGGCACGGGCGTTCAGGCCAACCTCAGCGAAGCGCAGCGCTGGTACGAACTGGCCGCCAAGAACGGCGACCCGGACGCCAAAGCCCACCTGCGGGCCCAGCAGCGCGACCGCAAGTGAGCCCGCGGGCGGCGCGCCGCCCGGGAAAATCGCGCCGGACGCGGGGCGGACGGGCTGCCGCCCCTTGTCTTCCCTTCGCATTTTTGCTATGGTCGCTCACCCTCAAAAACAAGAGGGAAATATTTGTTTGGAGGCATGGCAGATGGCTGACAAGGAAACCGGGCACGAAAACGAAATGAATTTCGAAAGCGCCCTTGAAAACTACCTCAACACCGACTTCGGCGAACTCGAAGAAGGCTCCATCGTCAAGGGCGAGATCGTTCGCGTTGACGACGACAATGTGCTGGTGGACGTGAATTTCAAGTCCGAAGGTCAGATCCCGGCGAGCGAGTTCCGTGATTCCGCCGGCAACATGACCGTGAAGGTGGGCGATACGGTGGACGTGTACGTCGTTCGCAAGAACGAAGGCGAAGGCACCATCACCCTCTCCTTCGAAAAAGCCAAGCGCATGCAGGTCTTCGACAAGCTTGAGGACGTGCAGGAGACCAATCAGGTCATCAAGGGTCACATCGTGCGCCGCATCAAGGGCGGCTACACCGTGGACATCGGCGGTGTGGAAGCCTTCCTGCCCGGCTCCCATGTGGATCTGCGCCCCGTGCCGGACATGGACGCCCTGGTCAATCAGGAATTCGAGTTCCGCGTGCTCAAGATCAACCGCCGCCGCAGCAACGTCATCGTGTCCCGCCGCGTCCTGCTGGAAGAGGAGCGCGATTCCAAGCGGCAGGATCTGCTCCGCACGCTGGAAGAAGGCCAGATCGTGCAGGGCAAGGCCAAGAACATCACCGAGTACGGCGTGTTCGTGGATCTGGGCGGCCTCGACGGCCTGCTGCACATCACGGACATGAGCTGGAAGCGCATCCGCCATCCCAAGGAAATGATCACCATGGGCCAGGACCTGACCCTCAAGGTGCTTTCCTTCGACCGCGAGAACAACAAGGTCTCCCTGGGCCTCAAGCAGCTCGTGCCCGATCCGTGGCAGGACATCTCCGCCCGCTTCCCCGAAGGGGCCAAGTGCACCGGCAAGGTCACCAACCTTGTGGACTACGGCGCCTTTGTGGAGCTGGAGCCCGGCGTGGAAGGCCTCGTGCACATCTCCGAAATGTCCTGGACCCGCAAGCTGCGTCATCCTTCCCAGATGGTGCACACCGGTGATGAAGTGGAAGTGGTCATCCTCGGCGTGGACGGCGAAAAGAAGCGCATCAGCCTCGGCATGAAGCAGGTGCGTCCCAACCCCTGGGAACTGGTGGCCGAAAAGTATCCTGAAGGCACCATCCTGGAAGGCGTCATCAAGAACATCACCGAATTCGGCATGTTCATCGGCATCGAGGACGGCATCGACGGCCTCATCCACGTCTCCGACATCAGCTGGACCAAGAAGGTGCGCCACCCCAACGAGATCTACAAGGTGGGCGACACCGTGCAGGCCAAGGTGCTCACCGTGGATCAGGAAAACGAAAAGTTCACCCTCGGCATCAAGCAGCTGGTGGACGATCCGTGGGGCCATGTGCCCAGCACCTACCCCGTGGGCTGCACCGTCAAGGGCGTGATCACCAACATCACGGACTTCGGCCTCTTCGTTGAAGTGGAAGAAGGCATCGAAGGCCTCGTGCATGTGTCCGAACTGTCGGGCAAGAAGGTCAAGACCCCGGCCGAAATGTACAAGGAAGGCCAGGAGATCGAAGCCAAGGTCATCCATGTCAGCGCCGAAGAACGCCGCCTCGGTCTGTCCATCAAGCAGATCCGCGACGAAGAAGAACGCCGCAAGCCCAAGGAATTCCATGCCGGTCCGCAGGAATCCGGCCAGAGCCTGGGCGAACTGCTCAAGGCTGCGCAGGAAAACAGCGAAAACTGATCTTCCGGCGGAGAACAGCGCATGCAACAAGGGGAGGCTTCGGCCTCCCCTTTTTTATTGCGGCGACGCTCTCCGTCCGTTGCCCGGCGGCGTCCAGAGCGAGACGCCCCCTGCCATGCCGGTCATGCTCTCCGCCAGGAAAGACCGGCGGCGAAAAAACCGCGCTTTTTCCGCGAAACACCAGACCGTATGGTGAAACGCGAAGCGTTTCAAACGGGAAGCGCTCTAACGACAAATGGCGCGTGCATAGCCTTTTGTCGTATCCTTCGAAATTGTTTGCCGATATACGCTGACGCACCTTAGGCGGGAGGGCCGTTCACCTCCGCGCTGTACGTCTGCGCCGCCGCCACCACCTTCTTGAGCAACTCCTGAAGGGTGCGGCGTTCTTCTTCGGTCAGCGGCTCCGTCACCGACTCATCCCAGCCCGAGATGATCTCCATGATCTGCGGATAGGCCGCCTCGGCGCGCGGCGTGGGAAAAACGGCTGTCGTCCGTCTGTCCTGCGGATGAGGCTCCCGCCGGATGTAGCCCTGGCGCTCCAGATGGGCCAGCGCCCGCGTCACATTGCTTTTGTTGAGATGCACGAGCTCAGGCAGCCTGTCCTGCGTGAGCCCCGGCTGCCGGCAGATGTGCACGAGGAAAAGATACTGGCTGCCGCTCAGTCCGTAGTCCGCAAGCCGTCTGTTCAGATAAAGCTGGTACCATCTGTGCGCCAGTCCGATCCATTTGTAGGTCAGTTCCACTCTTGCTCCCGAACGTCTGGCCCGCCGCGCGCAACATCCGCAAAAAACGCTCTCCTCCACGGCGGACGGCGTCCGGCAGCGGGCGGCGGCAAAAGGCGCGGGACGGCTTTCAGCAAGCCGCCGCTCCTGAAGGAGGCCCCGGCCGGAGCGGCCCGCCCCTCATGCCGCGTTGATCATATGACAGAGGATAGCTTGACACCGGAGGGAAGACAACGTAATCGTTGCATGCGCAACAATACATTTTGCAACAATCCACCCGAGGAAACGACATGCCCGCACAGCGCCGTCCGAAAGCCCGCCCCAACAGCAGCCGGCCGCAACAGGGCCTGCAAGCCCTGCGCGCCATCTTCAGCCGCAATTTCACTGTGGTCTCCCTCATCAACCTTCTGCTGATGACGGCCTATTACCTCATGTTCGTGACCAGCACCGGTTATGCCCGCACGACCTACGGGGCCAGCCTGAGCACAGCGGGACTCACGGCGGGGATCATGGTCATCGGCTGCCTCGTGGGCCGTTTCGCCACCGGCAACCTGCTTTCCCTGCTCGGCTGCCGCATCATCCTGCTGGGCGGTCTGCTCTTCTATTCGGCCAGCATCGCCGGCTTCTTCTGGGTGCCCAGCCTCGCGCTGCTCTTTGTCCAGCGCCTGTGCATGGGCATCGGCGTGGGCATCATCGGCACGGCCACGGGCACCATCGTGGCCTACGTCGTCCCGCACGAGCATCACGGCCTCGGCATCAGCCTGTTCAGCATGAGTACGGCCCTCGCGCTGGCGCTGGGCCCCTTCCTGGGCATCCAGATCGTCTCCCGCGCCGGCTATGCCGCCCTGGCCCAGACCTGTCTGGGCATCGGCCTTGCCTGCATCGCCATCTTTTTCCTCATGGGACGCCTGCCGGAGATGCGCCACCGCCGCCGCCCCTTCCTTGCCCTGTACAGCTACATCGACCCGCGTGTGGTGCGCTTTTCGCTGGTGGCGCTCATCACCTGCCTGAGCTACGGCTGCATACAGGCTTTCATGACCTCCTACGCCGATGAACGCGGCCTGACCGACGCGGCAAGCTTTTTCTTCCTGCTCTATGCGCTGGTCGCCCTGCTCACCCGCCCCCTGTCGGGCCGTCTGTTCGACCTGCGCGGAGAGAACGTCATCTTCTATCCGGCCCTGCTGCTCACGGCCCTTTCCCTGACCCTGCTGGCCCATGCGCATCACAGCGCCGTGCTCCTGCTGGCCGGGCTGGTGCTGGGCGCGGGCTTCGGCAACTTCCAGTCCGCGGGGCAAGCTGTCTCGCTGTCGCTGGTGTCGCGTTCGCGCTTCGCGCAGGCCACCACCACCTTCTATATCTTCTTCGATCTGGGCATCGGCCTGGGACCGTACATCTTCGGCTTCATGGTGCCGGCCCTGGGCTATGCCGGCATGTACCAGAGTCTGGCGGTCGTGGTGCTGGGCGCGCTGGCCGTCTATTACTTCCTGCATGGACGGCGTGCCGCCCTGTAGACGCCCCCCGAAACAGAACGGCCGCGGGATTCCCGCCAGCCGTCGCCCAACGATACGCCACAACGCAGATGCGCCGCTCCCCTGAAAAGGAACGGCGCATCTTGACGTTTGACGCTTTACTATTTGCTACTTGTTTGGGGGGCAGGGAAACCCCCGCGCTCTGCTGTCGATGCCTGTAAGGCCTCACGGCCTAACAGGCACGGCCTCCGGCCGCCTTTCGGTCGCGCTCTGCTGTCGATGCCTGTAAGGCCTCACGGCCTAACAGGCACGGCCTCCGGCCGCCTTTCGGTCGCGCTCTGCTGTCGATGCCTGTAAGGCTCCTGCGTCGCCCAACGCATATCAGCACAAATTTTACAATAATTCTAATAGATAAAACAAATATGCTCGCACACTCCGCTTGCCTTTGGGGACGGGGTCACCTCGTGTCCCCGACTCTTCCCTGGTAAAAGCGCGCTGGGGAAGGGATGGGGGGCTTGGGGGGAAGGGGAACCCCTCTCGCGC